>JBQCJC010000359.1:0-15002 GCA_051953135.1 Thermoanaerobaculia bacterium
AGGAAGTGTTCACGCTGCGCGATTTCACGCTGCCTCTGCTGCGACTCTCCGACGCGTTCCAGCTCGACGACGGACACGATCATGGTGCCGACACGAAGTGGTTCGTCGTGGTGACGCGCGCGGGCGAGAAGATCGTCGGCCTGCTCGTCGATTCGCTCGTGCGGCAGCAGGAAGTGGTCATCAAATCGATCGGCGAGCGGCTCAAGACGATTCCTGGCATCGCCGGCGCGACGGAGATCGGCGAGAGCGACATCGTGCTCGTCGTCGACGTCGGCTCGCTCATCGATCACTTCGGCGGCAGAGCGAGAGACGTGCGCGCGAAGGCGGCGGTGGGGGGATGAATTGAAAATTGAAAATGAAAAATTGAAAGAGGTTCTCGCGATGTGTGATTTCAATTTTCAATTTTCAATTTTCAATTCCTGAGAACGTATGTTCGAAGAGCACTTCGGCCTCAACGCGAAACCGTTCGGCAAGACGCCCGATCCGTCGTTTCTCTACGAGTCGCGACAGCATCGCGAGGCGCTGGCGCGGCTCGAATACGCGGTCGATGAGAAAGAGCTCGCGCTGCTCGTCGGCGACATCGGCAGCGGCAAGACGACGCTGTCGCGCGCGCTGATCGATCGCATCGGCGACTCGCGTCCGGTGATCCTGCTGATCAATCCGCGCATGACGCCGATGCAGCTTCTCAGGCAAATCGCAAAAGGCCTCGAGCTCGAGCCGATGCGGTTTCGCAATGAAGTACTCGATCAACTGCACACGAAGTTGTACGAGCTGTTCGAAGAGAAGCGCGAGCCGGTGCTGATCATCGACGAGGCACAGCTCATTCCGTCGAAAGCAACGTTCGATGAGATTCGTCTGCTGACGAACTTTCAACTCGACGATCAGAATCTGTTGAGCGTCGTGCTGGTCGGCCAGCCGGAGCTCGAAGAGCGTCTCGATCGCGCGGCGTATGCACCGCTGCGGCAACGCATCGGGATGCGCTACTCTCTCGGTCCCTTGTCGCTTCAGGAAACAACCGAATACATCGAGCATCGCATCCGCGTCGCCGGAGGCGCGCAGAATCCGTTTGATGAAACCGCGATGGCCGAGATGCACGCGCTGAGCGGCGGCATTCCGCGCCTGATCAACACGCTGGCCACGACCGCGCTGCTCGACGCCTTCGGCGAAGACTCGTCGATGGTGGACGCGGCCCGCATCGCATCCGCCGCGCGCGAGCACAGGATGGAGCACGCGCATGGTTGATCTCGCAAAAATCCGAAAAAAGGCGAAGAAGGGGAACGCCAGCGCCCCGCCGGCTGAGCACGCGGCCTCCCCGCCGCCACCGCCCGCAGGCGAGACGCCTGCACCTTCAGCCGGCGAAGACGCCGGCGCTCCGAAGCTCGACGCCGGCGCTCCGCTTCCTTCCAAGCTCGAAAACTTCAAGGAATCCGCGGGCAAGCGCCGCGAGGCGCAAGCCGCGAAGCTCGAAACGGACGAGAAGCAGCAGCTCGAATTGCTCACGTTCATCATCGCCGGCGAGCACTACGCTGTCGACATCGAGCGCATCGTCGAGATCGTCACGCCGCGTCCCGTCACACGCATCCCCAACGCCGATGAATCGATCGTCGGCATCATCTCGTTGCGCGGCACCATCGTCACGCTCGTCGACGTGCGCCGCAAACTTCGTCACGGCACTGCCGGTGAGAACGATGCGGACACGCGCATCGTCGTCATCGACTTCCACAATGAAATGATCGGCTTCGTCGTCGACCGCGTTTTGCGCGTCGTGAAAAGCGAGGCGAATGAGATCGAGGCGCATCCGGTCGTGCACGCGACCGAGCTCGACGACTCCATTCGCGGCGTCTTTCGCGCAAATGGCGCGTTGACGATCCTGCTCGATCTCGACAAACTGCTCGACCACAGATGGATCTGACCTGTAAGAAGTGCGGCTCGAGCTTCCGCGCCGCGGTGACTTTGCCGCTGGTCGCGCCCGTGCGCGTAGCCTGCCCACGCTGCCACTACCACATGGTTCTGAAACCGCGGACGTCGAGCGGCATGCATCCCGTGCCCGAGCTCGACCTGCCGGTCCCCGCGCGTATCCCGCGCCGGCGCATGGCCGCGATCGCCGATGAACCGCGACCCTTCCGTCATTTCCTCGGCGCCCAGCTGCAGCGCCTCGGATTCGATGTCGAATACTTCGAGACCGGCGATCCGACGCTCGAGTTCGTACGCCGCACGCGCGCCGAGCTCGTGATCGTCAACGTTTATCTCAAAGGAAAGCTCGGCGTCGAAGTCACCGAAGAAATCAAAGCCGATCCGTCGCTCGATGCCACGCGCGTGATTCTCATTGGCGCATTGTTCCGCGCCAATCGCTTCCGCGCGAATCCGACGAATCTCTACGGCGCCGACGAATACATCGAAGAACAGATTCCGGAGAAAGAGTTCCGGCAGATCATCCACAAACTCTTTCCGGAGCTCGGCGAGACCGGCGAGGTTCCGATCGAGCCGCGCGAATACGATGAAGCGCGACGCCTCGCGCGACTGATCCTCTCCGACATCATCATCTACCACGCGTCGAAGGTGGAGCAGGGGATTCGCGACAACAACTTCTTCGAATTGCTGAAAGAAGAAATCGAAGAAGGGCGCGCGTACTACGACACGCGCGTGCCGCAACGCGTTCGTCGCGACACGGAGATCTTCACCGAGACGCTGCAACAGTTCGTACAGATGAAACGCGAGGAGCTCGACCGGCTTAGGACCGGTACGTCATGAGCGCCGATCCGCAAATCATCGAACAGGCGCGCTCTGCCGATCCCGATGCGCGGCAGAAGGCGGCATTCCTCGTTGCGCAACATGCGGACGAACGGAACCTGCCGCTGATGTTCGAGCTGCTCGGCGACAGAGACTGGCGCGTGCGCCAGACCATCGTCGACGGACTCGTGCGCGATCGCCGCTCGGACATCATCAACGGTCTGCTCGATGCGCTCGCGGATCCCGAAAACGCCGGCAAGCGCAATTCGGCGACCGAGGCGTTGATCAGGATTGGAGAGGCGGCGATTGCGCCGATCGTCGATCGCCTGCGACGCGAAGAAGACATCGACGTTCGATTGTCGCTCGTGAATCTCATCGGCGATCTGCGCAGCAAAGAAGGATTCGACATCCTCGTCGAGATGCTCGATCGCGAGAGCGACGTGAACGTCGCATCGTCCATCGTGTCCTCGTTAGGCAAATTTCGCGACGCCACCGCGCTTCCGCATCTCATGCGCGTGCTCCGCACTCGCGAAGACCTCTGGCTGAAATTTCACGTCGTCGAAGCGTTAGGCGAGATCGGCGATCGCGCGGCCCTGCCCTCGATCCTTCCGCTCTACTCCGAGAAATCGCTGCGCAAGCCGGTGCTCGAAGCGATCGGCAAAATCGCCGACATCGGCACCGTCAACTTCCTCCTGCGCATCATCGCGGACGAAGAGAAACTGAACCTCACCGCGTTGCGCGCGCTCGTGCGCATCGCCGAAACGAGCAAGCCGCGCATCGTCGAAGAAGCGGAGCGCCAGCTCATTCAGCAGCGATTCCGCGAATCGTTCCCGCGCGAAAAAATTGCGCCGCTCATCGAGCATCTGCACTCCACGCCGAAACGTGAAGTGAAAGCGTTCATCCTCAAATTTCTCGGATGGACCGGCGACGACAGCGCGCTGCCCGTCCTGCTCACGCACCTCGGTCATCCCGAAACCGCGGAAGTCGCCGCGCAGGCGCTCAGCGACTTCGGCACCGGCGCGCTGCCCGCGATTCTCACCGCGCTGCAGAACGAAGAAGAAGATGAGCTGATCGGATTGCTGCTGCGCGTCGTGAACTCGATCGGCGGACGCGAAGCGATTCCGAGCATTCTGCAATTCCTCGATCACGACAATCCGATCATCCGCCGTCTCGCGCTCGAAACCCTCGGCGAGATTCCGGAGCCCGCATCCATCGACTACCTCCTCGCGAAGCTCGACGACTACGACGTCAGCTCGCAGCAGGCCGCGGTGAATTCGATCACCACGCTCGTGCACGCGTTCCCCGAGATCAAGCAGGACGTCCTTGCGAAGATTCGCCGGCTCCTGCAATCGCCGAGCGTGCCGATCAAACTCAACTCGCTCTCGGTGTACGTGAACATTCAGGGCGAGGGCTATCACGACGAATTGCTGCTCGCATCGAAAGACAGCGACGCCACGATTCGGCAGAAAGCGGTCTCGCTGATGGGCAAATTCGGCGAAGAACGATTCGCCGATCAGCTCGTGCTCTCGCTCGCCGATGAATCGACATCGGTGCGACTCGCGGCGATCAACGCGATCGTGCGACTGCGTCCCGAAACCGGACTCGAGCCGCTCATCAGTTCCCTCGAAGATCACGACATCTGGATTCGCACTGCCGCGGCGCAGGCGTTAGGCGAGTATCGCCATCGCGATTCCGTCGAGCCGCTGATGCGCCACCGGCTGCACGATCCTCCGCCGGTGCGCATCGCCGTCATCGAAGCCCTCGGCAAATCCGAAGATCCGCGCGTCAAGGATGTGCTCTTCCAGTGTCTCGGCGAGTCCGATCCCGAGATTCAGCGTGCGGCAATGCTCGCACTCGCGCGCATCCCGGGTCAGGATGTCTTCGACCACATCGTCAATGCATTGACCAGTGACGACTGGCGTTTGCGCGCCGCGGCTGCGGCCGCACTCGGTGCGCGCGGCGATCGCGCCGCGTTGCCCACGTTGCATCGCGCGCTCGAAGACAGCGACACGTACGTGCAGCAGTCGGCCGTGCACGCGCTCGAGAAAGTCGCCGATCGCTCGTCGTTCCCGCAACTTCTGAAAGCCCTCGAGAACACCGCCATCCTCGATGACGTCTCCGAGATCTTCGTGCGACACAAGGATCTGTATCGCGATCTGCTCGAAGAAGCCTGGCGCAAAGCGGACAGCAGGAGGGAAGTGATCATCGCGGCCATTCTTGCGGCGATGAAACGGAGCCAGGACGAACGCTGAGCGTTCTCGTATGTCGAACTTCACGTTCTCGTTGAACCATCACATGGATCTGCCGGACGATGTTTTCCGGTTGCTCCGGGACCAGATTTACAAACGGTCCGGGATCTGGTTCAACGACTCGTCGAAGTATCTGCTGCAGAAACGCCTTTCACCGCGCGCGCGCGAGCTGAACTTCGACTCGTTCCAGAAGTACTTCTACTTCCTGCAATACGATCCGCGCGCCGACGCGGAATACGATCAGATCTTCGACCTCGTCACGACGAACGAAACGTACTTCTTTCGCGAGCCCGCGCAGTTGCAGGCATTCATCGAGGAGATCGTTCCGGATCTTTTGTCGCGGAAAACCGTGAAGAAGATTCGCATCTGGTCGGCCGGATGTTCGTCCGGCGAGGAGCCGTACTCGATCGCCATTCTTCTGCAGGAAGCCGGCTGGTACGACCACGCGACGTTCGAGATTTTCGCGAGCGACATCAACCAGCAGGTTCTCGCGAAAGCGCGCAAGGGCCAGTACCGCGAGAGTGCATTCCGCGCCACCGCGCCGCATCTGCGCGAGCGTTACTTCACGCGCAACGACGACAACTCGTGGCGCATCACGGACGAGATCCGCAACCGCATCTCGTTCGGCCGGCTCAATCTCTACGACGAAGCGCGCGTCTCGCTGTTAGGTCACCTCGACGTCGTCTTCTGCCGCAACGTCATCATCTATTTTGACGACGCCTCGAAACGCGTGGTCGTCTCGAACTTCTACAACCGCCTCATCGACACCGGCTACCTGCTGTTAGGCCACAGCGAATCGCTGATCTCCTTGTCGACGCAATTCAAACTGCGCCACCTGAAGAACGACATGGTGTATCAGAAGTAGGGGATTGTTCGATTGACGGTGCGTGGGCGGCTGTCGTCGCGAGGACGAGCGATGAACGATGAGTGATGAACGTTGTCGTGAGCGTCACGCTTGCGGCACCGACGTGACGTCAACACGCGGTTCATCGCTCATCTCTCATCGTTCATCGCTCGTTCGTCGACGAGCCGTCTTAGAATGCCTTCAGTGGCCTCCAGCAATTCCATTCGCGCGCTCGTCATCGACGATTCCGCGTACAACCGCGTGACGCTCACGCGCATGCTCGAGACGGACTCGCGCATCAAAGTCGTCGGCACCGCGGTCAATGGCGAGGATGGGATCAAGCAGGCGATGAAGCATCGCCCGGACGTGATCACGCTCGATCTCGAGATGCCGATCATGGACGGCTTTGCGTTTCTGCGCTGGCTGATGGTGAATCTGCCGACGCCCGTCATCGCGGTCTCATCGCGTGCGAGCGATCGCAGCGTGTTCAAGGCGCTGGAGCTCGGCGCGCTCGACTTCATCGCCAAACCTGGCGGTCGTGTTTCGCCACGGCTCGAAGAAATTCAGAAAGATCTCGTCGCGAAGGTTCTCCAGATCGCCGAAGTGCGCATGGAGAACCTGCGCAAACGCGCGCAGGAAACGATCGAGCCGCCACCACCAGCGGGTGAGCAACAGGTTTGTCCGAAAGGCATCGAGCTCGTGACCATCGGTTGTTCCACTGGTGGTCCGCCCGCGCTGCAAAATCTCTTTCAGGCATTGACGTTGTTGCCCGTGCCGTTCGTCGTCGCGCAGCACATGCCGCCGACATTCACGCGTCTTTTCGCGGAGCGCGTGAACAAACTCACGCGCTACGAAGTGAAAGAGGGGAGCGACGGCGAGATCCTGATTCCCGGCACGGTCTACATCGCGCCCGGCGGCATGCAGAGCGAAGTGCGCCGTGTGCCCGAAGGCTTGCAACTGCGCGTGTTTCCCGCGGGCACGAGCGATTTGTATGCGCCCTCCGTCGATCGTCTGCTCACCAGCGCAAGCAAAGTGTGCAAGGAGCGCATGATCGCCGTGATCATGACCGGCATGGGCGACGACGGCGCGGAAGCGATGCGTCTCGTGCGCGAAAGTGGCGGCCGTACGATCGCGGAGTCGTCGGATACCGCGATCATCTTCGGCATGCCCGCGGAGGCGATTCGCACGGGCGCGGTGGAACAGGTGCTGCCGCTCGGGCAAATCCCTGACGCCATTCAGCGTCTGTGTACGGGCTGACGTGCATTCCTCGCGTGATTCCACGGCTTGCGTCGCGAGACTTGTGCTACATTTCCGCGACTCTTACGCGGTCCGAGAGAGATGAGCGAAGAACAAAAAGCCGAGAAGTTTCTCGAGATTTTCAACAAGGGCAAGGAGTTCACGGAAGAGCTCCTGCGCGAGAACCAGCGTCTTCGCTATCGCCTTGCGGCGCTGGAGACGGATGCCGCGCGCACGCCGGTCGAAGAAGTCCAGCGTCTTCGTGAGCAGATCTCTCAACTCACCGAAGAGAATCGCCGCATCCACCAGCGCTTCCGCGAAGTCGAGGAGGAGAACAAGGACTTCGCGAATCGCTACATCGAGATCGAAGAGCAGAACAACAATCTCGCGAATCTGTACGTCGCGAGTTATCAGCTCCACTCGACGCTCGACTTCCGGGAAGTCATCCAGATCGTTCAGGAGATCATCATCAATCTCGTCGGCGCGGAGGCGTTCGCCATCCTGCTGCTCGATGAGAAGACGAACGAGCTGAAGGCGATCGCCTACGAAGGCGACGACGTCATGCCCGGCCTCGGCCAGATCTCCACGCGTCTCGGTGAAGGCGTGCTCGGAACGGTCGCCAAAACGGGCGAAAGCTACTACGTCAATCAGGACATCGATGGCGGCGCGATCACGATCGATAAGCCGCTCGCGGCTGTGCCGCTCAAGATCAAGGAACACGTCATTGGCCTGATCGTCATTTACCGGTTGCTCCAGCAGAAAGACGCCTTCTCGGCCGTCGACTATGAGCTGTTCTCACTGCTGGCCGCACACGCCGCAACGGCGATTTTCTCATCGAAGCTCTACTCGCAGTCCGAACGGAAGCTGAACACGATTCAAAGCTTCCTCGATCTGCTGACGACGACAAGTTAGGAAGAGGTCGAACACCAGTGGGGATGGAGAACGCGAACTTTCTGGTCGTCGAGGACTCGCCGACCATGCGCCAACTGATCTCGTTTTCGCTCAAGCGTTTCAAGAACGCGAAGATCATCGAGGCGGTGGATGGCGTCGACGCACTGAAGAAGCTGTCCGGCCCCGAGCGCATCGACCTCATTCTCACCGACATCAACATGCCGGTGATGGACGGTCTGAAGCTGGTCTCGCTGGTGCGGCAGAACGCACAGCTCAAGAACATTCCGATCATCATCATCACGACGGAAGGCGCGGAAGAAGATCGCGAGCGCGGTCTGGCACTGGGCGCGAATGCGTACATTTCGAAGCCGATCCAGTCGTCGCACCTGATCAAGACGATCTCGGAACTGCTCAGCGTTTAGCCGGTAGAGCGAACTGCAGACCTCATCCGCGGTCTGCATGCGTGCCTGGCATCTAGCATTCACCGCATATGCCCGGTACACTCGGCGCACATGCCACATTTCATCACGGACAAGTGCATCGGTTGCTCCGTTTGCGAGATCAAGTGTCCGACGAACACGATCTGGGGCGAGAGCAAAGGCCAGTACTACATCCATCCTGAACGCTGTATCGACTGTTCCGTTTGCGGGATCTACTGTCCCGTCGACGCGATTCAGAATCAGCACGGCGAGATCATCACTCGCATCAAGCCGATGGACATCCCCAAGGCGCAGGTGATCAAGGATCTCTGCACGGGATGCGAGTTCTGCGTCGACATCTGTCCGTTCGAGTGCATCTCGATGATCGATGCCGATGATGAGACGCTCGCGAATCACTACAAGATCGCGTTCGTCGACAAGAACAAGTGCGTGGCCTGCCGTCTGTGCGAATCCGTGTGCGACAAGGACGCCATCGTCGTTCCGGAAGCGCCGACGCAGCTCAAAACGTATCTGCCCGACTTCGTGGTGCTGGGCACGGGGAGATGAGGCAAATTGAAAATTGAAAATTGAGAATTGAAGACGACCGTCGCGAGTCTCGCGGCGATTTCAGTTTTCAATTTTCAAGTTTCAATTTTCAATTCGTGAACCGAGATCTGAATGACGAATCTGCCGGACCACCAGTCGATCGACGTCCCCAAAGAATCCCCCCGCGCCATCCTCTTCCAATTCGTCGTCTTCCCCCTCGGCATCGTCGCCGTGGCCGTCGGCATCTTCCTGCTGTTCGGTAAACTCGCATCCGACGAGCAGACGATTCCCGATTATCTGCGCGAGGTGCAATCGGGCGGACGCCGCGAGCGCTGGCAGGCCGCGTATCAGCTTTCGCAACTCATCAACGTCGGTCAGGCGAAGAAGTATCCGAATCTCGTGAACGATGTCATTCGCGTGTATCAGGACGCGAAGAACGATGACCCCCGCATTCGTCAGTACCTCGCGATGGTTCTCGGCAATCTCGGCGATAAACGCGTAACGCCGCTGCTTGTCGAAGCGTTGAATGATCCGAGCATCGACACGAGGATTTACGCCGCACTCGCGCTCGGTCGCATGCGCGACGCTTCCTCGGTCCCACCACTGCTCGCGCAATTCAACGGCAACGAGAACGATGTGCGCAAAGCCGCGGCGTATGCGCTCGGCGAGATTGGCGATGCGCGCGCAACGGAGCCGCTCGCGAACGCGCTCGGCGATGCGGATGCGAACGTTCGCTACAACACCGCGATCGCTCTCGCACGCATGGGCGACACGCGATCGATCGGCGTCATTCGCGAAATGCTCGATCGGACGCGACTCGATCGCGTCGCATCGATGCGTCCCGAACAGAAAGAGCAGACGATGCTCGCCGCGATTCCGGCACTGATGAAGATCGCACCGGAAGAAGCGCCGAAGATTCTGACGCCGCTCGCGACGAACGATCCGTCGATGCGCGTGCGCAGTGCGGCGAAGGAAGCGTTGACGCCGAAACGCTAATCAGCGACCGGCTGCTGCACGTACTCACGCGGCGGCACGCCGAACAAGCGCTTGAACTCTCGGCTGAACTGCGACGGACTTCCGTAGCCGACGCGAAACGCCGCTTCGGCCGCGAGACATCCTTCATCGAGCATCAATCGCCGCGCTTCATCGAGACGCACGCGCTTCACGTACTGCACCGGCGTCAGCGACGTCGCTTTCTTGAACGCGTGGTGCAGCGATGAACTGCTCATGCCCGCGTTGCGCGCGAGCGTCGCGACGTTGAACGGCTCGGCGAGATGACCGCTGATGTACGACAGCGCGCGACCGATTCCCGGAATCTTGTTCTCGCCATCGACCGTCAATCGCAGCAGATGTCCCTGTTCGCCGCGCAACGCGAGATAGAGAATCTCGCGCATCGCCGCGCGCGCGAGCACGCGCCGATCGGTCGGATCATCGATCACCGTGAGAAAGCGAATCACCGCATCGAGCAAACGCGAGTCGAGCGGCGAGACGTGCAACGCCCTTTGGGCATCGCGCATCGGCGCATGCGGAGACGCGCTCTCGATCTCAAGCAGCAGATCGCGAACTTCCGTCACTTCGATCGACAAGCTCAGCGAGCGATATGGCGTCTCGTCGCTCGCTTCGACGATGCGCGCGCGCAACGGCATGTGCGCGCCGATCACGAGGTACTGCATCGGGTCGTAGTGATAGACCTCGAATCCCGTTCGCGCTTCTTTCGCGCCTTGTCCGACGATGCACAGTGAAGGGGAGTAGACGACCGGCACCGGCTCGGATGGTGCGGTCGCGCAGAAGATGATCAACCCCGGCCACGGCGTTTCGTGTCGTCCCGGCACGGGTGCGAAATGTGCGAGCAGCGAGTTGAATCGGCGGCGCTGCTCCGCGGTCGGAAATGAAGTCTCGAGCACGGCGAGAGCTTCGCAGGAGAACCGTCGCGGCGCAAGCGCGCGTGCAGGATCGTGCAAGAGTCTCGCAGCATCGAGCTAACGCAACACCGCGCGTATCGAGAGAATCGCGATCGGAGGAACGAATGCAGAAACGCAAATTAGGCAAGAGCGGCATCGAAGTCCCGGCCATCGGACTCGGCTGCATGGGCATGTCGGAGTTCTATGGCGACTCCGATGAGCGCGAGTCGATCGCTACGCTCGAACACTCGCTCGACATCGGCGTGAACTTCTGGGACCCGGCCGATATGTACGGAAGCGGCGAGAACGAGAAGCTGCTTGCGAAGGTGCTGAAGACGCGGCGCAAGGACGTGGTGCTGGCGACGAAGTTCGGCAACATGCGCGGACCAGGCGGCACGTTCCTCGGCGTCAACGGACGTCCCGAGTACGTGCGCTCCGCATGTGACGCGAGTCTGCAGCGACTCGGCGTCGAACAGATCGATCTTTACTATCAGCACCGCGTCGATCCGAACGTCGCGATCGAAGAGACCGTCGGCGCGATGGCGGAGCTCGTGCGCGAAGGCAAGGTGCGCGCGCTCGGATTGTCCGAGGCTTCGGCGAACACGATTCGTCGTGCGGTGAAGGTGCATCCCATCGCCGCGCTGCAGACCGAGTACTCGTTGTGGACGCGCGACGTGGAAGACGAGATTCTTCCAACCACGCGCGAGCTTGGCATCACCTTCGTCGCGTACAGTCCCCTCGGCCGCGGATTCCTGACCGGACAATTCCGCAGCGTCGACGATCTTGCCGCGAACGACTATCGCCGCAACAGCCCGCGCTTTCAGGGCGAGAACTTCGATGCGAATCTCGCGCTCGCCGATCGCATCAAAGACCTCGCGGAAAAGCGCGGTTGCACGCCCGCGCAACTCGCGCTCGCATGGCTGCTGTCGCAGGGCGACGACATCGTGCCGATTCCCGGCACGCGCAAACGCTCGCGACTCGACGAGAATGCGGCGGCTGTCAACATCGAGCTCAGCGAAACCGAGCGACGTGCGATCGCCGCGGAAATGCCTCCCGTCGCGGGCACGCGCTATCCCGCAGCGGGGATGGCGGGTGTGAACCGGTAACGATCCTGAGGCGGAACGCCGTTTCCGCCTCAGCCCCGATTCACCTTCCATTACCATGCATGGCACGCGGCGCTCGGGTCGCGGTCCATTCATGAAAAATCTCCGATCTGCCCTCGCGGCGCTGCTGCTGCTCTCTGCTCTGTCTGCTCTCTCCGAATCGCGTCGCAAAACGATCGTGCTCGCGCCGCCTGCACATGCGCCGCGGCCTGTCGCGTCGAAACCCGTGCAGGGCACGCCCGGTCAGGATTCTTACGTGTATCGCGGAAAGTCCGTTGTACTTCAGCGCTCGACGACGGAAGCGGTCGTGCGATTTGTGGGGAACCGAGGAGATGTGGCGGCGCTGCTGCGGGAGACGGCGCCGAACGCGAGACTCGCGAACGAAGTGCGCGTCGAAGGCCGCGCGTTTCAGATCGTCAAGACATTGACCGATGGAGAGTCCGCGATTCCGTCGATTTTGGGGCAACTGCGACATAGTCCTGACGTCGAAGTCGTCGGTGGCGTCTTCATTCATCCCGAGACCGGCAAGCGCGTCGCCGTCACCGACGAGATCATCGTCAAGCTCAAGCGCGGCATCGCGCGCGAGCAACTCACCGAGCTCGCTGCCTCCGTCGGCATGCATGTCGATCGAGCGATGCACGGTGTGAGCGACGAGTTCGTGTTGCGCGCGAGCGATGCGAAGAACGCCGACATTCTCGCGAACGCGCGCGCTCTCAACGCCACCGCGAAGTTCGAGTGGGCCGAGCCGAATTTCATTCGCGAATACGAGCGATTCTCCGCGCCGAATGATCCACTCTTCGTGAACCAGTGGCATCTCAACAACACCGGCCAGGGCGGCGGCACGGTCGGTGCGGACGTGAAAGCGGCGTCCGCGTGGGACGTCGAGACCGGCAGCCCGTCGATCACGATCGCGATCGTCGACGATGGCGTCGAGCAATCGCACGAAGATCTCGCCGCGAACATCTTCACGAATCCGGGCGAGATTCCGAACAACAACATCGACGACGATGCGAACGGCTACATCGACGACGTCCACGGCTGGGACTTCTCGAACAACGACAACAACGCCGACCCCTTCGATCCCGATGATGGTCATGGCACGTCGGTCGCCGGCGTTGCTGCCGCGCGCGGCAATAACGGCATCGGCGTCTCCGGTGCGTGTCAGCAGTGCAAGATCCTGCCGGTGAAAATTTTCTCGCCCGATTACGCGGGTGACACCGCCGTTGCGAATGCGCTTCGCTATGCAGCGAGCTTCGCCGACGTCGTGAACAACAGTTGGGGAGGCGGCCCGCCCGCGGCTGCAATTCAGTCCGCGATTCAAACCGGACGCAACGAAGGCCGCGCGGGCAAAGGCTCGGCGATGCTCTTCGCGACCGGTAACGACGCGAGCGGATACTTTCTCATCGTCGGCGACGGTCTGCCGGCCGGCACGCATCGATTCCGTTGGACCTACTCGAAAGACGTGTCCGACTTCGCGGGCGAAGACTCGGCGTGGCTCGCGTGGACGCTCTTTCCCGGCGGCGAGCTCGTGAACTTCGAAGGCGGTGCGCTTCCTGCCGGATGGACCACTGGCGGCAACGGCTCGTGGAGTGTGGTGGACGACCCGTCGCACACGGACGAAGGCAACTGCTACACGCACGCGGCCAAGGCGCCGGCGCTCACCGACTTCAAAACCAGCTATCTCGAAGTCACGAAAACTCTCGTTGGCGGCGAGTTCCAGACATTCGTCTGGGTGTCGAGCGAGCTCGATTACGACGGCCTTACGCTCGACATCGACCTCGACAACAACGGCACGATCGATCTCACGACCGATCTCATGTCCGGTGTTCCGGAGACCGTCGATGGCGTTTCGTATCCCGCCGCGCATCCGGAGTCGATCGCGGGCGGCGCGCGCTCGCCCACAGACAGCCGCTCGTACAACACCCCGGTCGGTCCTGAGGTTGCGTTCGTGGCGCCGAGCAACAGCGGCCCATTGAACGTCGACATTACGACGACCGATCGCACCGGCAACCAGGGCTACGATCCCTCGAATTACGCCTCCGACTTCGGCGGCACATCCTCGGCGACACCGCTCGCGTCCGGCATCGCGGGCTTGCTGCTCTCGCGCAACTCGTCATTGACCGTCACCGAGTTGCTCACGGCGATGCAAACCACCGCATCGAAGATCGGAACATTTCCGTACACCGCCGGCCGCAATGATCGGTTCGGCTACGGCCGTCTCGATGCACAAGCCGCGCTGCTGAGCGTGCCCTCGTGCGTCAACGTCTCGCTGCTGCCATCGGTTCTGCCGAAGGCGAATCAGAACAGCACGTACACCGTCAACTTTTCTGCGAGTGGTGGAACGGCGGGCTACACGTACAACGTGCCAGTTGGCTCGTTGCCACCGGGTCTGACGCTCTCGCCGGCGGGCGTGCTGTCCGGAACGCCGACCGCGCAGGGAACGTACTCGTTCACCGTGCGCGTGCTCGACGGAAACAACTGCATGGGCTATCGCGCGCTGCATCTCGTGGTCGAGGCTCCAGTGGTCGTGTCTGGCGGTGCGAACCTCTATCTCGTCACGCCATGCCGCGTCATCGACACGCGCAGCGCGGACGGACCGCGTGGCGGACCTGCGCTGGCGAATTTAGCGACGCGCGTGGTGCAAATGACGGGCGTTTGCGGCATTCCGAGCAACGCCATTGCGGTTGCGGCGAACATTACCGCGGTCTCGCCGGTCACAACCGGCTTCCTCTCGCTCTTCCCCTCGGATATCGCCTGGCCGGGCAGCAGCACGATGAACTATCGCGCGAATAAAACCCGCGCGAACAATGCCATCCTGCGACTGTCGCCCGCGGGTCAGACCTCGGTCTACAACAACGGATCGACGCAGCACTTCATCATCGATGTGACGGGTTACTTCCAGTAGCCCGAATCGGCGAGGGATGGCGTGGATTCATGCCGCGCCGTCCCTCGTGCAGAGCCGTGATTCCATCCCTCCACCTTCACTGAAGCAGTCGCTTTTTCGGTGAATAACAACGTCTCGGGGTCGGCGTCACTGATTGTCTTGACTGTCTTTCCGGTTTCACCGCTAGTAGGGCCACCCC
>JBQCJC010000360.1:0-4822 GCA_051953135.1 Thermoanaerobaculia bacterium
CGACGTCGTCGTCAAAGCAAGCGGCGTCGGAGTCTTCGACGAATTGCTCGAAGACTCCGTGCTCGCATTACGTCGCGCCGGACAGACAATCATCTTCTGGGACGTCGATGCGCCCGCAACGCTCGATCGCATGCAGCACAACGCGCACGATCCATTTCGCGACTGTGTGCCGCACTACGATTTCATCTTCACCTACGGTGGCGGCGATCCGGTCGTGCGGAAATACAAATCGTTCGGGGCGCGTGAATGCATTCCGATTTACAACGCGCTCGATCCGACGACGCATCATCCCGTTCCGCCGAATCCCGCGTTCGACGCTGACTTATCGTTTCTCGGCAATCGGCTTCCCGATCGCGAACAACGCGTCGAAGAATTCTTTCTGCACGCCGCCGAATTGCTTCCCCAACACACCTTCCTCCTCGGCGGCTCCGGCTGGGGCGATAAACCACTGCCCAATTCCGTGCGCTACCTCGGACACGTCTTCACGAACGACCACAATGCGTTCAATTGCACCCCGCGCGCGGTACTGAACATTTCGCGCGACTCCATGGCAAGCAATGGCTGGTCCCCTGCAACGCGTGTGTTCGAAGCCGCCGGTGCCGCGGCCTGTCTCATTACAGACGCGTGGGACGGAATCGAATCGTTCCTCGAACCCGAAACCGAAGTCCTCGTCGCCCACAACGGTGCAGAAGTCGCGGACATCGTCAAAGACCTCGATCCGCTACGCGCGAAACGGATCGGCAAAGCGGCGATGAAACGAGTGCTGGCAGAGCACACCTACGCGCACCGCGCGCAACAAGTCACGGAGATTCTTGGCGAGAGAGTATTGACTGAGGCGGCGTCATGAGGATTGTGATTCTCGGATTATCGATTACCTCCTCGTGGGGGAATGGCCACGCTACAACCTATCGCGGACTCGTTCGCGAACTTGCCGCCAACGGCCACGACGTGCTGTTCTTAGAGCGCGACCGACCCTGGTACGCCAGTAATCGCGATTTACCGGAGCCGCCATATTGTGCGGCCCGGCTTTATCGTGGACTCGCACAACTGAAACAGCGCTACACGCGCCACGTTCGTGACGCCGATCTCGTCATCGTCGGATCGTATGTCCCGGACGGCGTCGCGATCGGCGAATGGGTCACGGAGACCGCGCAGGGACTCACCGCGTTCTACGACATCGACACGCCGGTCACGCTCGCGAAACTCGAAAGCGGCGACTTTGAATATTTATCGCCGCACCTCATTCCGCGATACGACCTTTATCTCTCCTTCACCGGCGGACCGACGCTGCGCAAGATCGAAACGAAATACCACTCGCCGATGGCCCGCGCGCTGTACTGCTCGTTCGATCCCGATCATTACTATCCACAATCCCATGCAACGAAATGGGACCTCGGCTACCTAGGCACGTACAGCGACGATCGCCAGCCCACCGTGGAACGCCTGCTCAATGAACCCGCGCGACTCAGTCCCGAATCGAAATTCATCGTCGCCGGTCCGCAATATCCCGATTCGATCGACTGGCCGAAAAACGTGCAGCGCAAGAATCATCTGCCGCCCACACAGCATCGCAATTTCTACAATGCCCAGCGCTTCACGTTGAACGTCACCCGTACGGCGATGATCCGCGCCGGCTGGTCGCCGAGCGTGCGACTCTTCGAAGCTGCCGCGTGCGCCGTGCCGATCCTCAGCGACTGGTGGGACGGACTCGATTCCCTCTTCGAGCCCGAGCGCGAAATCCTCATTGCCGAAACCGCGAACGACGTGCTGCGCTCTCTGCGCATGAAAGACCACGATCGCAAACGCATCGGATTGCGCGCGCGCGATCGCGTGCTCGCAGAGCACACCGCCGCGCATCGCGCGAAAGACCTCGAATCGTACGTGCGCGAGGCACTCAACCCCCGCGAAGCCGCCGCCTCGTGACTTTGGAGTGCGGCGGCGCCAGCCGCCGCTTTCAGCGTATGCGACGGAAGTGGTAGTCGGTTGTCGGTAGGCCACCCTCCGCCCACGTGATTCATAGCGGAGCGGTTCTCCCGCCAACCGACAACCGACTACCGACTACCGCTACAGACGCGCCAGTTCCCGCTGCCACACTCCATACCTCGACTTTGGACGGGTGCGCGCTCACCGTTCGATTCAATAAGATGCGCCCGTGCCGCATGAATTAAGTCTCATCACCACCATTGCCGCCGGCCTCGGCCTGGCGATGATCTTCGGCTTCATCGCCGTGCGGCTGAAGGCGCCGCCGCTCGTCGGATACCTCATTGCCGGCATCGTCGTCGGTCCGCACACGCGCGGCTTCGTCGCGGATATCAGCCTCGCATCCCAGCTCGCCGAGATTGGCGTGATGCTGCTGATGTTCGGCGTCGGCCTGCACTTCTCCTTCGACGATCTCAACGCGGTGCGCGGCATCGCATTGCCCGGCGCGCTCGTACAAATCCTCGTCGCCACCGCCATGGGCATCGGCCTCGCGATGTGGTGGGGCTGGACGTTCGGCGCCGCGCTCGTCTTCGGCCTCTCGCTTTCCGTCGCGAGCACCGTCGTGTTGCTGCGTGCACTCGAAGCGCGCGGATTGCTGCAATCCTTCAACGGCCGCATTGCTGTCGGCTGGCTCGTCGTCGAAGACCTCGTGATGGTCTTCGTGCTCGTGCTCCTGCCGCCGCTGGCCGCGATTCTCGGCGGACACACGCCCGCGGGTCACGGCGGCGCGGAGCACGGCATCCTCGTCACGCTCGCCATCACCTTCGCGAAAATCGCCGCGTTCAGCGTGCTGATGTTCGTCGTCGGACGCCGCGTCTTTCCGCGCATCCTCTGGGCCGTCGCGAAAACCGGCTCGCACGAGCTCTTCACGTTGTGCGTCATCGCCGCCGCGGTCAGCGTCGCGTACGGCGCGTCGTCGCTGTTCGGCGTTTCCTTCGCACTCGGCGCATTTCTCGCCGGCATGATGCTCGGCGAATCGTCGCTCAGCCATCGCGCCGCGAACGAATCGCTGCCGTTGCGCGACGCATTCGCGGTGCTGTTCTTCGTCTCCGTCGGAATGCTCTTCGATCCTTCCGTCATCGTGAGACTGCCGGTGCACGTCTTCAGCGTCGCCGCGATCATCGTGGTCGGCAAAACGATTGCCGCGATCGGACTCGTCCTTCTCTTGCGATATCCATTGAACACCGCGCTCACCGTCGGCGCGTCGCTCGCGCAGATCGGCGAGTTCTCGTTCATTCTCGCCAGCCTCGGCATGCAGTACGGTCTGCTCACGAACGAAGCGCACAACCTCATCCTCGCGGGATCGCTGATCTCGATGGGACTCAACCCCGCGCTCTTCGCCGCCGTCGAGCCCGCGCAACGATGGATTCGCGCGCGATCCGAGCTCGCACGCAAACTCGAGAATCGCGCCGATCCCCTCGCACAACTTCCCGACACCGTCGACGCGCAACTCCTCACCAATCACGTCGCCATCGTCGGCTACGGCCGCGTCGGCCGACGCATCGCCGACGCCCTCGCAGAACACAACATCCCGTTCACGATCGCCGAAGAAAATCGCGAGCTCGTCGAGTCACTGCGCGAGCGCGGCATGCATGCAGTTTCCGGCGATGCCGCGGAACCCGCGGTGCTCATTCAGGCGCACGTCTCGCGCGCGAGGATGCTCGTCATCGCTACACCCGATACCGTCGATGTTCGCAAGATGGTCAGCATCGCGCGCAGCCTCAATCCGCACATCGATGTCGTGCTGCGCACGCACAGCGATGAGATCGCGGAACTGCTGCGCGGCGAGAACATCGGCAGCGTGTTCATGGGTGAACATGAGCTCGCAAAAGCGATGACGGCGCATGTTCTGCAGCGAATCGAAGAGCGACACGAAGCATAATTCGCACCGTTCATGTTCGCAGCCCTACTCGATCGACTCACCAACCTTCTGCTGCGCCGCCCGAAACTCATTCTCGCGGTGGCCGCCATCATCACGCTGATCAGCGGTCTGGCCGCATTGCGGCTGCGCCTCGATCCCGACGTGCTCAACCTCATTCCGCGCAGCAATCGCGAAGTGAATGAATTTCGCGATTTGCTGAAGGAAACGGGCACGCTCGACTTTCACGTGATCGTCGTGGAACTGCCGAAAGGCAGCGATCCCTCCGCGTACTATCCGCTGCTCGACTCGCTCGGCGAAGAGCTCGGGAAATCGGAGCACGTCGAGAACGTCACGTGGCGCGTGCCCGACGTCTTCTCGATGGTCGACAAGGTCGTGCCCTACTCGCTGCTGCTGCTGCGCGACCAGCAACTCGACGTCGTTCAGGAGAAACTGAGCGACGAAGGCATTCGCGCCGCGGTCGCACGCAACGCCGCGCTGTTGCAAACGCCGCAATCGGCGATCGCGAAGCAACTCGTGCGCATCGATCCGTTCAACCTGCTGCCGATTTACATGGATAAGGTGCAGCGCGCGGGCGGCGGATTGAAAATCGATCTCGCCAGCGGCTATTACCTTTCCGCCGATCACACGGCCGCGATTATCGTCGCGCGCCCGAAGCGCGCCGCGCAGGATCTGCCGTTCAGCCGCGTGATGATGGAAGAGACGCGCGCGATCACCGCGCTCGTCGAAGCGAAATTCAAAGCGGCGAATCCATCGGTGCCGCTGCCGGAAATCGGCTACACCGGCGGCTACGCGATCGCCGCGGCCGACGAGCACATCATCCGCCGCGACATGACCATCAACAGCATCTCGTCGATGATCGGCGTGATGCTGCTTTACCTCTATGCGTATCGCCGTCCTTCCGCGGTGATTTACGCGAGCGTGCCGATGGCCGCCGCGATCATCATCACGTTCGGCCTCGGC
>JBQCJC010000361.1:0-3730 GCA_051953135.1 Thermoanaerobaculia bacterium
CCAACTGAGCTACCTGGGCAACCCGAAGGCGGCGCGGAAGATACCACAGATGATCCGCGACGCAAGTGGCGAGCATAACCTCACTTAGCGGATTCGCATTCCCTCATTTGAACACCTCATCGCACGCGATTTCTCACCATCGCCGCGAGCTCCATCAGCGGCTTCATCGCGTTGCCCAACGGCTCGATTGCGGCGAGCGATGTATCCACCAACTCTTCGCTCAATTTGCGCGCGCCGTCGACGCCCGCGAGCTTCACGAACGTCAATCGCTGTTCGTCCTTGCCGACATCCTTGCCGAGGACTTCGGGATTGGAGGTGACGTCGAGAACGTCGTCTGTGATTTGGAACGCAAGACCCAGATTCTTCGCGAAGACTTCGATGCGTTGCAGCGGCGCCGTATGAATGTTCGCCAGCATCCCACCGATCGCCGCTGCCGCGACGAACAACGCACCTGTTTTGCGCGAGTGAATGAACTCGAGCGTATCGAAGTCGAGCTGCGAACCTTCGCTGTGCAGATCGACCGCTTCTCCCGCGATCGTTCCGTTCCAGCCAACCGCATCCACCACGCGATCCATCACTTGCTGCATCGGCCAGCGCCGCGGCGCGCACTCCGCGTGCGCCTGCGCGACGAGACCGTACGCGTGATTCAGCAGCGCCACCGCCGAGAGAATCGCCAGATCCTCACCGAACTCGCGATGCAACGTCGGCTGACCGCGGCGCAGCAACGCATCATCCATCGACGGCAAATCGTCGAGCACCAGCGACGACGCGTGAATCATCTCGATCGCCGCCGCCGCGGGCAGCAGCCGCTCCGCGCGACCGCCGAACGCCTCCCCCACCGCGATCAACAAAATGCCGCGCACGCGCTTGCCCGGCGACACCAATGCGCGTCGCAACGGCGCATCCAGCGGCTTCGGCGCGGGGACTCGCGCTGCCAGTGCCGCGAGAAACTCATCGAGACGCGCGCGCCGCGAAGAAAAGTAGTCGGTCACAACCCGATGCTAATTCAGAGACTTCATGACAACGTCATGTATATTCGGCCCTCGATGAGAGATCGACGCCTAGGCCGAATGCAGCAGATGTGGCTTCTCATCGTTGCGTGTCTGGCCATCTTCGCCCTGATCTGCTGGTTTCTTCCCGGGATGACGTTCACACTTTGGTGGAAAGTCATCGCCGCCTCCGTCTCCGCGAGTGCCTTTTCGATCGGCATCTTCCAGGTCTGGCTCACGCGAGGACTGGCGCGCCGCGAAGGCATCCTCTCGCTCCTGAATCGCGTGACCGGCGGTGATCTCGACATCTCCGCGCGCGAGATCATCAATGAAACGCAGTCGGCGCGCATGGCCGCTGCCGTGCGCGCACTCGTCGCGAATCTCGACCGCACCATTCGCCGCTTCGGACAGCTTTCGACCGACGTCGCGCGCGCCAGCGATCAGATCAGCGGCCGCTCGCGCATCCTCGCGCGCAGCGCATCCGATCAAATGCAGTCGACCGAATCGACGTCCTCGTCGGTCATGCAGATCGATCAGTCGATCAACAACGTGCGCGAGAGCATGGAAGAGCTCTCCGCGAATGCCGAAGAAACATCGACGTCGATTCTGCAGATGTCGGCTTCGATCGAAGAAGTGAGCCGCATCGCCGACACGCTCTCCGAGTTTGTCGAGCAGACCTCGTCCGCGATCGAAGAGATGATCGCGTCGATCAACGAAGTCGCGACGAACACCGAATCGTTCTCGTCCTTCGCAACGCAGACCGCGTCGTCGATGGTCGAGATGAATGCGACCACGGAAGAGATTCGCAACTCCGCGCGCCGGTCCTCCGAGCTTGCGCGTTACGTGAAAGACGCCGCGAACGAAGGACGCTCCGCGGTCGAAGGCACCGTCGACGGCATGCGCAAGATTCAGTTCGCGGTCGACGAAGCGAAGGGCGCGCTGAGCGAGCTGGCGGAACGCTCGCAGGAAATCGGCGACATCGTGCGCGTCATCGACGACATCGCGGGCCAGACCAATCTGCTCGCGCTCAACGCCGCGATCATCGCCGCGCAAGCCGGCGAGCGCGGTCGCGGATTTGCGGTCGTCGCGGATGAGATTCGCGATCTATCGGAACGCACGTCCGTTTCGACTGAAGAGATTCGCACGCTGATTCAGAACGTGCAGAAAGGCGTTGGCCGCGCCGCCGATCAAATGACCCTCGGCGCCGACCGCGTCGCCGACGGCGTGAGCCTCACCGCGCGCGCCGTGAATGTGCTCGACAAAATTCTCGAGCTCACCGATCGGTCCACGAGCTCCATCTCCGAGATTGCGCGCGCGACGGAAGAACAAGCGCGCGGCAGCGCAGCCGCAACGTCGGCCATCGAAGAAGTCACGAAGATGGTGCAGCAGACCGCGGCCGCGACGCAGCAGCAGTCGCAGACGTCACGCAAGATCGGCGAGCAGGCGGCGATGGTGCGCGACTACACGAAGCACCTCAAACGCGCGATGTCGGAGCAGGAAACCGGCAGCCGCTCGATCAGCCGCGCGATGGAAAACATCATGGGGCTCGTGCAGACGGTGCTCGAGTCGACCTCGATTCTCGCGACCGAATCCTCGGCCATCGTGAAGTCGATGGACGTCATCAAGCACGGCTCGCGCGAATCGAACTTCGGCGTCGCCGATCTCAATCAGATGGCAAACACGCTGAGCCACGAGTCGACGTTGCTGCGCCAGGAGCTCGATCGTTTCGCGCTGCCGGTTCCGAATCACGGCGGCGACGTCACGACGGCAACGGTGCTGTGGCAAAGCCTCACGTTCGATCCCGCGAAGACGTCCGCGTCCGCACTCGGCTTTCTCTCGAAAGCGATTCACGCATCGCTCATTCGTTACGGCGAAGGCGCGGAGCTCATCCCCGATCTGGCCGAGCGCTGGGACGTGCTCGAGCAGGGACTGGTGTATCGATTCCATCTGCGCCGCGGCGTGAAGTTCCACAACGGCCGCACGCTCGATGCGCACGATGTGTACGAAACGTTCTTGCGCGTGCTGCTGCCGGAGACGAAGTCGACCGGCGCGTGGATTCTGCGCAACGTGCGCGGCGCGATCGACGTGATCGAAGGACGCAAGCGCGAGCTCACTGGGGTCATCGTGCGCGACTCGCACACCCTCGAGATTCAACTCAACGAGCCGCTGGCGTTTTTCCTCTCGCTGCTGACGATGCACGAATGCGGCATCGTGCCGATCGAAGAAGCGCGCGATGCGGAGCGTTATCGGCTGCGCGGCATCGGCGCGGGACCATTCCGCGTCGTCGAGGCGATCGAAGGCGATCGCGTGAAGCTGGAGCGCAATCGCGATTACTACCTCCCCGACGTTCCGCTCATCGACAATCTCACGTTCCGTCTCGATCTGCGCAGCTTCCGCGATGTGAGCGATGCGTTCCTGCGCGGCGAGATCGACATCGCGCACGGCGTGCCGCCGCGTCGCGTCAACGAGCTGCGCGATGATCCGCGTTACGCGCCGTATCTGCTGCAAACCGTGCAGCTCCACACGTCGTACCTCGGATACGACTCATCGTCGGCGCCATTCGATCGCGTCGAAGTGCGTCAGGCGATGAATTACGCGATCGATCGCGCACGCATCAACGAGCGCGTGTACGCGGGCTTGCAGCTCGTCGCGAAGTCGCTGCTGCCGCCGGGACTCCTCGGCTACGACGCGAATCTGCGCGGCTACGATCACGATCCGGAGCGCGCACGCGCGCTGCTGCG
>JBQCJC010000362.1:0-4965 GCA_051953135.1 Thermoanaerobaculia bacterium
GGCGGGCTGAGAGCCCGCCGCTCCACAGTTACGCCTGGGTTCCTTCAATAAACAACACGAACTCCGGACCGAACGCCATCGATGGCGTCATCGCACCTTTCGGATTCGTCTCGAGCACACGTTCCACCGCCGCCAGCGACGACAACACCGTGAACCGATATCCCTCGGCCACCGACATCGTCAGCGTCACCTCATCATTCTTCGCATTGCGCACGCGGCCCCACAACTCCACGCGCGCGGTGGCTCGCGTTTCCGCGGACGGCCCCGCGGTCTTCGATGCCCAGCGCTGCGCGATCTTCTGAATCGGCTTCAGCTTCAGCAGCGGCAGCAGCGGCTTGATGCGCTTCAGTTGCTTCAGTGCGCCGCGTGATTGCGAGGAATACACGCGGATGTTCGGAATCTTCGTCGAGCGATAGGCCGTGCTGATGTCGCCCCACGGGATCGTCATCGAGATGCGCGGGCCCGACGCGAACGGAATCTCGCGCACATCGAACATCTGCGGCACGCGGCGGATTTTTCCGTTCTCGCGAATCGCGCCGCCGTGCGGCATTCCTTCGAGCATCGTCTTCAACGTGCCGCGACTCACGCCTGACTTCGACGAGAACGCGAGCCACAACTCCGTCGCATCGGGCATGCGCTTGTGCAGCATCGCCGCGAGGCAATCGGTCGGCACGACGTCGAAGCCGACGCCGGGAATCAGCGCGACGTTGCGCGTGATCGCTTCCTCGTGGCGACGAAAGACGGACTCGAACACGACGATCTCGCCAGTGATATCGAGATAGTGCGCGCCGGCCGTGAGACACGCGTTGACCATCGGTGCCGACGTGTGGAGGAACGGACCTGCGCAATGCAGGACGAGCTGAACGCCGGAAAGGTCGGGATGCTCGAGATCGAATGCGCGCCACTCGAGTCCGAGCTCGCGTGCGAGCGGCTCGATCTTCGCTGCATCGCGTCCCGCGAGAATCGGCCGCATCCCACGATGCGCCGCCTCCCGCGCAATCAACTCGCCGGTATAGCCATTCGCGCCGTAGATGAGCCACATGAGCCGACAGTGTAGCGGCGGGCGTATCCTGAGTGCACACGATGAATTTCGAAGCACAGGTCACCGCGATCAGCGCGGCGTGTGCGCATCTCGATCGCACGGCGGCGACGGCAGCGTCGCGCGCGTTGATCGATGAGATTCGCGAGCGGCGCGTGATCGCACCGGCGATGACGACGATGCCGGTGCTGCGCGCGCTGCGTCGCAAGCGGTGGTTCGAAGAAGTGTTGCAGATCGCCGAGGTGGTGATCGAGGCGGGGTTTGCGACGATGGGCGTCCGCCTGCAACACGCGCAAGCGCTCATCGACCTCGGCCATCTCGCCGCGGCGCGAGCGCTCCTCGAACAGTTGCGCGACGATGTCGTGCCGCGATCGCACGCCGAAAGCGAAGTGCGCGGTCTTCTCGGCCGCGTGTACAAACAGCTCTACGTCAATGGTGCGGGCGGCGACGAATTGCGCGCGGAGCGCATCGTGCGTTCGTTCAACGCGTACTTCGATGCGTACCGAGAAAACTCCGAGCTCGCATGGCACGGCATCAACGCGGTGGCCGTGTTCGCGCGCGCGAAACGCGATTGCGTGAGTATTCAGGCCGCGTGTCCCGATGCGCGAGCGCTGCTCGAACTTGCGTTGCGCTGCGATGACGTGTGGTCGCACGCGATCGCGGGCGAAGCGGCAATCGCACTCGGCGATTTCGATCTCGCGTATCACCACTACAAGATCTACGCGAACGACGAAGTGAACACGGATGCGTTCGAGATCGGTAACGCGCTGCGACAACTCGTCGAAGTGTGGCAACTCACGGATGACGACGAGCCAGGCGCGAGACTTCTGCCGTTGTTGCGCGGCGCATTGCTGCGACGCCTCGGCGGTCTCATCGAGTTGCACGGCAAAACGATTCGCAGCGATCTCGAAAAGAACTTCGGCACCGATGCGCCTCAATCGCTCAACTGGTATCGGCAGGGACTCGATCGTTGTCTCTCGGTGTGTTGCGTGCGTCACGAACGCGGCGATGCGTGGGGCACGGGATTCATCGTGCGCGGCGCCGATTTCGGATTCGCCGATGATTTGTTGCTGCTCACGAACGAGCACGTGCTCAGTGCGACGTGTGCCGATGCGCTGCGTCCAGGCAGGACGTACGTGAAGTTCGACGCGTTGCCGGAACGCGCTGCTGCGAAATGTGTGGAGATCGTGTGGAGCAATCGTGCGCTCGATGCGACGCTCGCGCGATTCGATCCGCCGCTCGCCGGTGTGAATGCGATCAGCATCGACGACGATCTCGATCTGCCCGATCCGCAGGACGCGACCGCGCGCGTGTATGTCATCGGACATCCGCACGGCGGCGGGCTCGCGTTGTCGATGCACGACAATTTGCTGAGCGGTTGGGATGAGGATCGCGTGCATTACCGCGCGCCGACGGAGCACGGCAGCTCCGGTAGTCCGGTGTTCGACGATCAGTGGCGCATCATCGCGCTGCATCACGGCGGCGGACGATTGCAGCGTCTCGACGGCAGCGGCGAGTTTCACGATGCGAACGAAGGCTTTCGCATCGACCGAATTCGCAACGCGTCCCTGTCATCCCGAGCGTGAGCGAGGGACCTGGGTGGGTGTGCGGCACGAAGCACGCGCCTCGTCATCCCGAGCGTGAGCGAGGGACCTGGGGGGGCACGAACCACGTGCCTCGCCACACCCGCGTCCCAGGTCCCTCGCTACGCTCGGGATGACATTGGCGATAATCCGCGGCATGGCTCGTATCGGCCGAAAGGAGCAACGCATGCTCCTCATCGGTTTCATCGCCGCGTTGATCGTCTACATCATTCCGTTCACGCGCTTCGTGCTGTCCGCGCTCGTCACGTTGTTCCACGAGTTTGGTCACGCTGTGATGGGCTGGATCCTCGGCTATCCGTCACTGCCCGCGTTCGATCTCGTGTACGGCGGCGGGTTCACGCATCAAGGCCAGTTTCGATTGCCGATCGCAATCGCCGTGGCGTGTCTCATCGCATACATCGCGTATCTCAATCGCGAGAACAAACGTGCGCTCGTGATCGTCGCCATCGTCGCGGCGGTGTGGCTCGTGTTCGTGACGCGCGAGTGGCGTCGCGAGCTTGCGATCGCGTCCGCGGGACATCTCGCCGAGTTCGTGCTCGCCGGTGTGATGCTCTACAAATCGATCACCGGTGAAGGCTGGCGCAATCCTGACGTCGAACGTCCGCTCGCCGCATTTGTCGCGTTCTTCGTGCAGATCCACTCGATGCATTTCGCGTGGAAGCTCGTCAACGACAGCGGGTTTCTGGAGTGGTATCGCGAAGGAAAAGGCGGCGCGCTGATGAACGATCTCGAAGTCGTCGCGCTCGATTTGCAGATCTGGCTCGGCTGGCAGCCGCAGATCGAAGGTGTGGCGAAGGCGCTGCTGTTTTTCTCGCTCGTGCCGTTTGCGATTGCAATCTATCGCGCGTATACGAAACCGGAAGAGATCTGGTGATCAGCTGCCGCGGAACCAGCGTTTGAATCGTTCCCAGCGGCCCGGTTTTTTCTCCGTTTCCTTCTTGTCATCGGCGCCACTCGCTTCGTCCGTGGACTTCTCGCGTTTGACCGATTTCCCTTCACGCTCGACCGCCACCTCGGTCTTCGGCGTCTGTTCATCGAGCAACTTCTGCGTCACATCGCGTTCCGTTTTCGCGACCACGCTCTGCGGATGACGCTTCAGGAAATCGTCGTAGAGCGCAATGGCGTCTTCGAATTTTCCATCGCGCGTCAGCGTGCGCGCGCGCTCCAGCTCCGCGCGTTTCGCATCATCGATGCGCAACTGCTCGGGCGTGATCACCGCGGTCGGTTGTTGCTTCGAGATGCCTTTGCGCAGTGCGAGAACCGAGGCGGTGAGCCCGCCGATGAGAACCAGCACGATGAGCCAGAACACGATCGCTGAGACTTCGCGATTGAAACGGCGCGGCGGCCGCGCAAGCTCCGGCAGCGTATCGATGACGGTCGGCAGTGGCGTGCCCGCATCGTCCGCGTGCGGAATCATCACCGTCTCGGCATCGGCGAACAGCGGATGACGCGCATCGCGCGGCGACCGGCCCGCTTCGAGATCGGCGAGCGCTTCGCTCGATGAGTCGTATCGATCGTCCGGCAATTTTTCGAGCAGCTTCTGCACGACGCGCGAGACGGGCTCCGGCACCGCGGGATTCACTTCGTGCACCGGTGCGGGCGAAAGATTGACGACGTTGTAGAGGATGCCGCTCAGTTCCGGCGATGCGAACGGCTTGATGCCGGTGAGCATCTCGTACATCACCACGCCCGCGGAGAAGAGATCGCTGCGCGGCGAGACCGGAATCGTGCGCACCTGCTCGGGCGACATGTAGTTCGGCGTGCCGACGAGCGTGCGTGTCGTGGTGAGACTCGAATGCAGCGGCCGCGCGACGCCGAAGTCCGCGATCTTCGCTTGTCCTTCCGACGTGAGAAGGATGTTTGCCGGCTTGATGTCGCGATGAATGATGCCTTTCGCGTGTGCGTACGCGAGTCCGCGCAGGACATCGCATGCGATCGACATCGCTTCGACGAATGGCAACGGGCGCGTGCGACGCAGTTTCGCGAGCAAGGATTCGCCGTCGACGGACTCCGTCGCGAAGTACGAAACGACTTCGCCGTCGTAGCCGACGTCGTAAAGCGTGACGATGTTCGGATGCTGCATCGAGCCGCAGAGCTCGGCCTCACGTTGCAGTCGTTTGTAGAACTCGAGCTCGTCGGTGTCGTCTTCGAAGCGATGTTCGAGATGCACCGTTTTCAGCGCAACCCGGCGACCGATGCGGCGATGGCGCGCGAGATAGACCTTGCCGATGGAGCCTTTGCCGAGGAAAGACTCGATCTCGTAATCGCCGTAGCGTGCGCCATCCTGTGTCGGTAGTTCCGTCACAGTCGGTTAGAGTAAGC
>JBQCJC010000363.1:0-22847 GCA_051953135.1 Thermoanaerobaculia bacterium
AGCAAATTGGCTGTCGTCGCGCCGTTCGGCCTGGCGATCACCGATTTCCTGAGCCCCGAGGCGATTGCCGCTGAAATTGGATCGGCAAAACGACCCTCGGTGATCTGGCTGCAGATGCAGGACTGCACGGGATGCACAGAAACACTGTTGCGTCCTTCCCAGCCCGACCTCGCCACATTAATCCTCGACATCATTTCGCTCTTTTATCACGAGACCGTCAGGGCCGCTTCCGGCCACGACGCCGAGCTCGCGCTGATCGACGCAATGAAAGCCAATGAAGGCAAATACGTCCTTATCGTCGAAGGCTCGATTCCCACGAAGGACGATGGCAAATTCCTCAAGATCGGCGGCAAATGGGGCGTCGACTTCTTAAAGGAAGTTGCCTCCAAAGCCGGAGCAATCATCTCGATCGGCTCCTGTGCCTCGTGGGGCGGCGTCCCATCCTCGGGACCGAACCCGACCGGCGCAGTCGGCGTCGATTCGATCATCAAAGACAAACCGATCGTCAATATCCCAGGCTGTCCGCCGAATCCCTACATTCTTCTCGGCACAGTTCTGCAATTCGCGAAAGCCGGATCGCTTCCCGAGCTCGACGACAAGAAGCGCCCGAAATTCGCCTATGACCGCGTCATCCACGAGCATTGTCCGCGCCGCCCGCATTTCGATGCGGGACGCTTCGCTAAGCAGTTTGGCGACGAAGGGCATCGCCAGGGCTATTGCCTCTATCGACTCGGCTGCAAAGGCCCTGTGACGCACGCCTCGTGCTCCACGCGCCACTTCAATGAAGTCGTCGATGCCTGGCCGATTGGTGTTGGTGCGCCGTGCTTCGGCTGCACAGAGCAATTCGTCGGCTACACGATTCCTGCATTCCAGACCGTCCCGATCAGCAACGCCACGCCGCCCGCTACATACCCGGATGTCGCAGACCAGCACGACAAGGGGTATGTGACCGCGACCGCTACCGGCGCTGCAGGTCTCGCCGGCGGAATCATCTTAGGCGCCGGTTATGTGGCCGCCAGGAAGTTCTCGAACAAGCCGGGGGACGAAAGCGTCCCGGGCAATGAAGGAGAGCAGAAGTGACATTCTCACGCCGCAGCGTCCTCAGGGCGTTCGGTACGGGAGCCGCCGTCGCGGCTGCCGGAGCTGTCACTCCGGCCAATGCTTCGGAGCGCAATCCGCAGGCACCGGCAGACGCAATCGCAATGCTTTATGACGCGACCGTCTGCATCGGCTGTAAAGCCTGCGTCGCCGCCTGTACGACCGCCAACAACCTCATTCCCGACACCACCATGTCCGGCGGCATCTGGCAAATGCCGACCGATCTCAATGCACAGACGAAGAACATCATTCTTCTGGCCAAGGATGGCGATCAGCATTCCTTCGTCAAACGTCAGTGCATGCACTGTATCGATCCCGCCTGCGTATCCGGCTGCCCCTTCAGCGCACTGACGAAGGGCAAATACGGAATCGTCGAATGGGACTCCTACAAATGCGTCGGCTGCCGCTACTGTGAAATCAGCTGCCCCTTCGACGTTCCGCGTTTCGAATGGGCAAAATTCAATCCGAAAATCGTCAAATGCGAATTCTGTAATCACAGACTCGCGGACGGAAAACAGCCGGCTTGCACTGAAGCCTGTCCCGTCGGCGCGGTGATTTTCGGAACGCGCACGCAGCTTCTGCAGGAAGCCAAACACCGCATCGAGAAAAATCCCGGCAAGTACTACCAGGATCGCATCTACGGTGAAGGTGACCTCGGCGGCACGCAAGTGCTCTACCTCTCTCATCTGCCCTTCGAGAAACTCGGCCTGCCGGAAGTCGGTACCGAATCGCGGGCTCATTACGGATCGAAAGTCCACGGCGTCATCTACAAGGGGATGCTCATTCCCGCGGCCGTCTATGCCGTGCTCGTGGCCTCGATCAAGCGGCGCTACAAAGTGATGGAGGAGGAGGCTCGCCACGAAGCGGAACATTCTGGCCGGCCGGAGCAGCTATGAGCGCGACATCGCATCGTTGGCACCGCAACGTCCACATCTTCAATTACCCGTTGTTCTCCGCGCCGTTCCTCTTCTGGGGCGCGCTCGGCATCATCGGACTCACTCTGTCGTTAGGCCGGTTCTTCACGGGACTGTGGTTTACCGGCATGAACGACGATTACGCGTGGGGCGTCTGGAAAACCTTCAACGTCATGACCCTCACGGCCCTCGGCTCCGGCGGTCTGGCCGTGGCGTTGTTCTGCTACGTCTTCGGCCGCACGCAATTGCACTCCGTGATGAGACCCGCGGTTGCGTCGAGCTTCCTGTTTTATGCGACCGGTATGTTCGCGCTCGTCATCGACGTCGGACGCCCGTGGAACATGTACAACATGGCCTTCCCGTGGACGTGGAATCTCCACTCCTCGCTGTTTGAAGTCGCATTGTGCATGTCCGCGTACGTCGTGATTTTCCTCTTATTCGAAAATCTGACGTACGTCGTCGATCAAGCCATTCTCGAAAGCGATCAGACCTGGCGCGGCCGTCTGCGGAAATGGGTTCCGTTCTTCAAGAAACTCTATCCGTGGATGGTCGGAGGCGCTCTATTGCTTCCGGCGATGCACCAGTCCTCCCTCGGATCCCTCATGGTCATCGCGGGACATAAGGTGCACCCACTGTGGCAGACGCAGATGCTGCCGGCCTTTTATCTGATTCAGGCCGTCGTCTGCGGATTTGCGGCAGTGATCTTCATCCTCATGTCCGCGAGCCTCGCGTGGCGCCGGCCGCTCGACGTGCCGGTGCTCAGCGACATGGCGAAATACATGTCCTGGACCTCGATCGTCTTTGTCGCGGTGCGCTATGTGGATCTTCTGATCCGCGGCGTAGTCGGACAGGCATTCGAGACCACGTGGTATGCAGCGCTGTTTCATTTAGAGAACCTGCTGCTCATCGTGCCGGCACTGTTGCTGCTCAATCGCGGCATTCGCACGACGCCGCGCTGGCTCTTCGTGCTCTCCACGCTGACGGGCGCGGGCGGCATTCTCTATCGCTTTACCCCGACGACGCTGGCATTCCGCGTCAATCATCCTTCCGTTTATTTCCCCAAAATCGCCGAGCTGCTCATGTGCCTCGGCTACATCGGACTGGCCGTCATTGCTTTCATCTGGGTGGCCAAGCGATTCGCAATCTTGCCGGCGACGACGTCCGACTGGGACAAGTACGTCTCGTACCTGAAATCAAAAAATCCCGAGCTGAGGATTAACGAACATGGCGCAGCGACTGACAATTGATCCAATTACCCGAATCGAAGGCCACCTGCGCATCGACGTCGAAGTCGACAACGGTGCCGTCCAGAAGGCCTGGGCCTCGTCCACGATGTGGCGCGGCATCGAGAAGATTCTTCTCGGCCGCGATCCGCGCGAGGCGTGGCTCTTCACACAGCGGTTCTGTGGCGTCTGCACGACCGTGCACGCGCTCGCATCGGTCCGCGCCGTCGAGAACGCACTGCAGCTCGACGTGCCGCTCAATGCACAGTACATCCGCAATCTCATCCTGATTTCTCACGCATTACACGACCACATCGTTCACTTCTATCAACTGTCCGCGCTCGATTGGGTCGACGTGACGCAGGTTCTCAATGCCGATCCCGCGAAAGCCTCGTCGCTCGGCGAAAGCCTTTCGGGCTGGACGCGCAATTCGAAGAACGAAATGAAGGCCGTGCAGGACCGCATCAAGGGTCTTGTCAACAGCGGCCAGCTCGGACCGTTTGCGCACGGCTACTGGGGACACCCGGCGATGAAATTGCCGCCGGACGTCAACCTGCTCGCGACGACGCACTATCTGCAGGCGCTCGAATATCAGCGTTATGCATTGCAGGCCACGGCCATTCTCGGCGGCAAGACCCCGCACATTCAGAACCTCGCCGTCGGCGGTGTGTCGAACGCCGTCAATCTGAATAGCGAAGCGACGCTCAATCTCGACCGCCTCTATCAGCTCAAGGCGCTGATGGATAAGGTCATCCCGTTTGTCCGTGACGTTTATTTCAATGACGTCTGTGCCGTGGCGGCGTTTTATCCCGACTGGTTCAGCTACGGTTCCGGCGTCACGAATTACCTCTCCGCGCCGGATCTGTTCCTCGACGAGAAGAGCACGCAGTTCGATATTCCGGGCGGCGTGATCTTCAATGGCGATCTCTCGACGTACAAGCCGATCACCGGCATGAACGACGAGTATTTCCGCAAAGCGGTCACCGAAAATCACACGCACGCTTATTACAAAGGCGGCGGCGGAGAAGGTCTGCACCCGTGGAAAGGCGAGACCGACCCCGATTTCACCGACTGGCAGGCTGACGGGAAATACACGTGGGTCAAGGCGCCGCGTTTCGAGGGCAAGCCGATGCAGGTTGGTCCTCTGGCGAACGTGCTCTGTGCACTGGCGGCCGGAAATCCGCTCGCGAAGAAGTACGCGACGCAGGCGCTCGACACGGTCGGCGCGATTGCGAAAATCAAAGCCGGTCCCGAAGTGCTGCACTCGACGCTCGGTCGTCATGCGGCGCGCGCGATTCGCGCAATGATGCTCGCGGATCTCTTCGAGAAGCACTGGCAGCTGCTCGTCGACAACGTGCTCAAGGGCGACGTCAAGACGTATAACCCGCCGTCGTTCCCGAAGGGCGAGGTCGAAGGCGTTGGCTTCCATGAGGCCCCGCGCGGTCTTCTGTCGCACTGGGTCGTCGTCGATGGCGGCACGATCAAGAATTATCAGGCCGTCGTTCCGACGACGTGGAATGCTAGCCCGCGCGACGATCAGGGCGTTTCGGGTCCGTATGAAGCGTCGCTGCTGCGCAATCCGGTCGCACAGACCGAGCATCCGCTCGAAGTCGTGCGCACCGTCCACTCGTTCGATCCGTGTATGGCTTGCGCCGTTCACACGTTCGATCCGGATGGTTCGGAAGTCGCGGCAGTCAAAGTTCTGTAATCAACGTTCCATGAGGCGAGGAAGCGAATGACGAAGAATGTGGCGGTATTCGGCATCGGCAATGTATTGATCGGCGACGACGCCGCCGGGCCTTCGATCATTCGCTTCCTCGAGTCTCACTACGAGTTTCCCCCTAACGTCTTCCTCGAAGACCTCGGCACTCCGTCTCTCGATTTAGCCGCCCGCATGGGCGGCTATGACGCGGTGATTTTTCTCGATGCCGTTTCGGCGAAAGCCGCACCTGGCGAAATCCGTCAATACACCCGTGCGGAGATCGTGAAGAACCCACCGTCGATTCGCATGAGTCCGCACGACCCGTCATTGAAAGAGACGGTCATTCTCGTCGAGCTCATTCCGGACGGCCCGTCGTACATCACCCTCATCGGCATCGTCCCCGAAACGCTCGACGCCTTCGGCCTCAGTGATTGTGTTCGCGCCGCCGTGCCTCTGGCCGCACAACGCGTGTTAGGCGAGCTCGAGGCGTTAGGCATTACGCCGATCGCGCGCGCGCAGGCCGCGGATGGCTCGTCGTTTTGGGATGCGGCCTGACGCGCTGCACTGAGACGCAAAGTCGCGGGGCAGATCCGCGCGCACCGTCACGCCACTGAGCGGATCGATTTCGTGTCCATTCATCGATCTCTTGTGGAGGTGTTGTGTGAAGCGTTTATTCATTCTGGTTCTCTTTGCATCGACTGTACTGGCCGAGAAACGAGAGCCAGTGTTTGTGGCGCAGTCATTCGGACTTCGCGCGCATACGTTCGAAGCACCCGCGGCCGCAGGAATCACAATCGAAGTGCCGCATGAGCTGTCGAGCCGTAATGACGACAACCTGCTGCGCATCGGCGATGTCGTCGAGATTCCCACGATCTCGATTGCCAGTGAAACCGTGCGCGCATTTCGTTCGCCAGGCGCCGTGCGCACGCGACTGCGACTCGAGCATGTCGTGTTCGCAAACGATGATGTCTTGCGAGTCGTCGGCGAGGATGGCGAGGCCATTACGTTCGGACGTGAGCTGCTCGGCCCGGATGGCGAACTGTGGACGCCGAGCGTTGCCGGCGACACGATCGAAGTTCGTGGAAATGGTGATTACGAGATCACCGCGCTGGCGAATATTCGGGAAGTGACTCCGGAGAGTGACGCGTGCTTTACCGATGTCTCCTGTCACACCTTTCCAGATGCCGCCGAGTATTCGAAATCGATTGCGGCGCTCGAATTCATTAGCGGGTTCTCGGTGTATGGATGCACCGGAGGTTTGATTAACGGCACGGACGGTGACCGCCAGCTTCTGACCGCAAATCACTGCATCAAGACAGCCTCCGAAGCCGCATCGTTGGAGGCCACATGGGACATCCGCAGTGTTTCTTGCGGTGGCACCGCGTTTTCCGGCGCGAGTACGAATGGCGCGACGCTGCTCGCGACGTCCGCGGCGACTGACGTCACGCTCTTACGATTGAGCAGTCTGCCGGCAGGCAGGTGGTTAATGGGTTGGAGCACGGCGACCGTTCCTGCGGGCACGTCTCTGTATCGAATTTCTCATCCGGGCGTTGAAGCGGAGCCGGACCGAATCTATGCGCAGGCGTATTCACGGACGTCGGTCAACACGACGACATCGACGTGCACCGGGTTGTCGCGCCCGAATTATCTCTATTCCACGCGAGTCATAGGCGGGATCGGCCACGGCAGTTCAGGCGCGCCGACGATCATCGAAGGCGGGTATATCGTTGGACAATTACTCGGGCTTTGTGGTCCCGCGCCGCTGGATGGTTGCTCGTATCTCTCGGATGTCGTGGATGGCTCACTGCGTGCGTCGTATTCGGCGCTGTCGGCCTATCTCATCCCGGATACTCCGTCGACCACCTGCACGCCAAACTCCACCACCGCATGCATGTTGAACAACCGTTTCCGCGTAACGGTTCGGTATCGCAATGCCTTCGATAATCTGGCCGTCAATACGATCGCAAACTTGAAACCGGTACAGGGCTTTGCGACGCCCGGTTCCGAGACCGCGTTCTTTTACTTCGGCAACGCCGCGAATATCGAGATGATGGTGAAGATTCTCGATCAGGGAAATACGAATAGCGCGGGACAGGCGACGATTGCGGTGCTGTTTGGTACGGCCACGCCACTGCGGATCGAGTTGAGTGTGCAAGACCTCACGCGAAACGTGACGCGCACGTACACGAGCGAGTTCGGACAAATGCGCGGAGTGACCGACTTTACGGCATTCGTAAAATAGCGGCGTGAACCGAATCCTGCTCTGCGCGATTACTGCGATCTCATTGACCGGCTGCGCCGTCCTGCAACTGCCGCGCACCGCCATTCGCGATCGCGCGGTGGTCGTGCGTGCGACGCCCGGCACGATCAATGACGCCAGTCAGCTCAATGAAACGACAGTCCGCGCGATTGTCGACGTTTCCGCCGACGATGCGATCGCGTTGGAGCAGATTCGTGGCGCATTGAAGCAGACGTACGCGACGAACACGAAACTCTCGATTGCCGGGTTTCGGCATTCGATGGGCGGACAGACGATCGCGGCGAACGGGATCGTGCTGAATATGCTCGCGCACAATCGCATGTCGCTCGATGGCGAGATCCTGCACGTGCAAGCGGGCGCGGTATGGAAGGACGTGATCGAGTTTCTCGATGCGCGTGGCCGATCCGTCGCGGTCATGCAATCGGATAGTCCGTTCTCCGTCGGCGGTTCTCTGAGTGTGAATTGTCATGGCTGGCAGCATTTGCACGAGCCGATTGCGTCGACGGTGATTGCAATGAACGTCGTGCTGGCGAACGGCGAGATCGTGCATTGCAGTCGCACCGAGAACGCGGAGCTCTTCTCCCACGTCCTCGGCGGCTACGGTCTTTTCGGCGTCATCCTCGACGCCGAGTTGCAAACCGTCCCGAACGAGCGCTATGTCGAGGTCCATACGAGCTGCGACGTCACGAATTACGAAGAGATCTTCGATCGAAACGTGCGCCGCAATGACGACATTGGGATGGCGTATGGCCGCATCAGCGTCGCGTCAAATTCGTTTCTCCGCGCGGCGACACTGACGACCTACGAACGCGAACCGGGTGCAATTCCCGCGTTAGGCCCAATGCATCGCTCGTGGCTGGAACGTCTGGTGTTTCGCAATTCGGTCGGCAGCAGAGCAGGGAAGAATCTTCGCTGGCGTCTCGAGACTCTGCAGCCGCGGCTCTTCGGCACGCGACACGTTTCGCGCAATCAGCTTCTGCATCAAACCATCGACGTTTACATCGATCGCGGTGCGACGTCGTCCGACATCCTGCACGAGTACTTCATCCCGCGCGGTCAGGTACGCGCATTTTTCGATCGCATCCGACCGATGCTCGCCAATCGCAAGCACATCGATCTGCTCAACATCACCATTCGCGACGTACAGCAGGACCGCACGACCTCACTGGCGTACGCACGCGAAGACGTATTCGCGGTGGTGATGTTCTTTAGTCAGAAGCGCACGCCGGAAGCGGAAGCGGCGATGGAAAAGGTAACGCGTGAACTGATCGACGCGGCGATAGAGGTTCACGGCACGTATTACCTTCCTTACCGCTTACACGCGACACAGGAGCAGTTCGAGCGCGCCTATCCACAAGCGCGCGAGTTTTTCGTCGAGAAACGGAAAATTGACCCGCGGGAGTTGTTCTCGAATCAGTGGTATGTCCATTATGGCGAATGGCGGTAGCGCTATACTGCCGTCAGAATGGATCGATTCCCTTCGGAGTTTGCGGATCTCCTGAATGCCCGCGGACGTCGTTTGTTGACCGACCCGCCGCAACTCGAATCGCTGATCAAGAAGAAGAAGACGCCGATCTTATTTTTCGACAGCGTGATCGATCCCGATGTCGCGGACGAGTGTGTAAGGCTGCTCGATGAAGCGGTTTATCCGAAATTGCGTCGCCTGCATACACCGATCGCTCGTGAGTCTCTAACAGAGATGAAGGAGAATTACGGCGAGGCGTTGAGCAAAACGGTTCGCATCAAGACGGCGACGATCAATTCCGGCAAATCGAAAGCGTTAGACGGGGCGCGCGAATGCGGGCTCGATGTGATGATGCACTCGAAGAGTTTTCGCCGCATCGCACAAGCGGTGACGTCGCACGCGCTGCGCGAGGATTGGTGGGCGAGGCAGGTGATCTGCTACGAGTCCGGCGATTACAGCGGGCCGCACAATGATCATCATCCCGAGCGCCCTGAGGCGCGGAATGGGTTCATTGATTTCCACGTGATGTTCTCGAACGCCGCGGTTGCGCACCAGTTACTGGTTTATGAGGAGGGGCGTTTTCTTACGAAAGCGCGTGAGGTTACGCAACAGCCGTCGATCGCGGTGTATCGGCTGCCGTTCTGGCATTACACGACGCCGTTACTGCCGCGCGAGGGTCACGAGTCCCGCGCCCGCCGTTGGCTGCTCCTCGGGTCGTTCGATTACGACCCGCCGCTCACGAAGCTCGACTACTGACTACCAGTCGAACAGGAAAATCCAGTACGTCACGTACGTGGAGCCGGATTGGCCCGGTCCCGGGACGCCGAGATACGTTCCCTGTGCGGCGCCGGACGCAATGCGCTCGCCTTCGCCTTCCTGGAACGAGCCCCAGATTCCGCGCTGCGATGCCTTCGCGTTCTTCTGTAATTCGATCCAGTTCTCAGTGAACGAATTCTTTTCCTTCTTATTCACCAGAGCGAGACCGGCACTTACGACTTTCTCATTGAGGAACACGGCGTCACTGCCGCGATAAACGAACGCCGGAACATATCCGTCCGCATCAGGTTTCGCCTGACCCTCGGGAAATTCGAGATAAACCCAGCCATCGGAGAGATACTTTTTAAGAAACGCGCTCGACTCCCGATTCAGGCGCGCCAGAATCGGACGGTTATCGTCATTCGGCGGAACCGCGACGCCATGCATGCGGACTTTGATCTCTTTTCCGCGCAGTTGCACCACGAGCGTGTTGCCATCCGTAATGCTGCTGAGCTTCGCCATGGAACTGCCGGCATGAAGCGGCATCGCGCCAAGAAGCGCGGCCATGAAGAGAAGGTTTCTCACCGTTGAGCGCATAACCCACCAATAGATTGTAGTGAAATGAGGATCCCGGACTCGGCGTCATTCTTCCATAGCCGAGGCGCGAAAGTCACGTGATCGTCGTTACCGGCCTCAGCGACGGAAGATCGTTACCGCGCGTCCGCCGTTCATTTCGAACGTGCGCGCCCTAACGAAACCGTTTTCATTCAAGACGCGCTCGTCGATCTCGCTCGTGTAAACGCCGAGCAGCGTGATTTCGCGCGGCAGTGCACGAATGCGATTGGGATCCGGCGGGATATCGATGTCGGCGATGGTGATGTCGTTACCGAGGAACAGCCGGCCGCCGTAAGCCCAGGCCTGAGACAGTGCCACGCCGCGAGCGTTTTGTTGTGCGATCCATAATGCCGCATGAACGGCGTTCGTCGATCGCCGCGTCACGCTGCTGATGCGGCCGAGGGCAAGTGGGAACGCAAGCGCGATACACGCGATTGCAATCCATCTTCGATACGGCCATTTCGTAAATCCCGCCGCGCCTAGAAGCGACGCGAACGGAATGATCACCTGCAGGTAGCGCAGTTCCTTATGAAAAATCGCGCTCAGGACGAGCAGCGGAATCACGAGGAAAGCGAACGTGCGTCGCGCCTCACCGCGAATTGCGGCGACGATGATGAGCGGGAGTGCGGTAAGCGGGAGCCAGTGCGGAATGCTCGTTAGATACCACCACACGGGTTGACGGACGTTGAGTGAGGACGCGTCGCGTTCGTTGAATGTGAGTTTTGCGAATTCAATCGCGCTCCCAAACCAGCGGCCCCACGTGACGCGATCGTAAAGACCGATAAAAAGCACGATGCCGATGGTGAATCCGCCGAGGAGCGCTCGAAACTTTCGTCGATCGCGCACGAGCAGCAGCAGCGACGCGAGAAAAATCGCTTCGCTGTAGCGCGTCGTGACTGCAAGCGCCGCAAGGATGCCGGAAATGAATGGGATCCCATCGATCAGCAACGCCGCGGCGAGGATGCAGGTCACGGCAAAGGTTCGCGGATACGACGAACTACCGTAGACGAGCGGGATCCAATGACACGCGTAGAGCGAGGACGCGATCGTGGCGGTGTTCTCGTCGTACCAGCGTCTGCCGAGAAGATCAAGCAGCGCGATGTTGAGCGCGCCGAGGAGCAGGAACGGGATGCGCGCGAAGAAGGCGAGGGTGAGCGGATCGTAGATGCCGATGAGCGTCGCGAGTTTCACGAACGGTGCGACGATCGCGTCAGGAACGAAGAGGTTGCGAATGTTCCACGGCTGATGCACGAGATCGCGCGCGACGCGAAATGCTTCTTCGGCGATCTCGAGATCGTCGCCAGTTTGAAATCCGGGAAATCGCAGCGCGAGCCACGCGCGAATCGTGATCGAAACGATTGCAATCGCGGCGACGATGCGCGCGTGCCGCGACATCGGTTCAGGCTCGCAGGCCGGCGATCATTTCCGGCAGCATGCCGACTTCGAAGGGCTTGCGCAGCACGCCGCCGACTGCATTGCGATCGATGAATTGCAGCGACTCGTCGGTCGCCGCGGTCATGATGACGGTGCGTTTGAGGAGATCGCTGCGACGCACGACGAGGTGACGCAGTACGTCAAATCCGCTGAGGTGCGGCAGCATCAGATCGAGCAGGATGCAGTCGTACTGGCCTTTTTGCAGGTGCTGGATCGCGACGTCGCCATCCGTGACGGTGGCGACGGAGCACGTCGATGCAAGCGCGGATTCGATGCGGTCAGTGATCATCGGCTCGTCTTCGACGAGGAGCACGCGCGTCCTGGCGTTGTCGCTCGGCTCGATGGTTTCGGCGATGACGTCTTCGCGGCGTTTCTTCGCGACGACGAAGCGCGTGATGGCGCCGATGAGTTTGTCGCGCGTGAGCGGTTTGCAGATCCAGCCATCGGCGTCGCTCGCTTCGAAGAGGCGTCGCACATGGCCTTCGTCGAGCGCGGAGACGAGGACGATGGGGATGTTCTGGCGCGAGCGAATCAATGCGCCGAGGCGATGGCCGGGGATTTGGGGAAGCTCGATGTCGACGAGTGCGAGGTCGGGTGTCGTGGTGGTGAGGACGTTCGCAAGCTCGGACAACGACCCGGCACTCACGGTCGAGAATCCCTCGGACGCACATAACCGCGCGGCCTGCGAACGAAACGAAACGTTGTCGTCGACGATAAGAACCGTGAGCATGGACGAGAACGAGGGTACCACGCGGGCGCGCTCCGTTATCCTCGCACCATGCAAAACAAAGTCGTCTTCATCACCGGTCCCGCACGTGGCATCGGCGCGGAGGTCGCGCGCCAGGCCGCGAAGCGCGGCGCGAAGCTCGCGCTCGCGGGACTCGAGCCGCAATTGCTCGAAAAGCTTGCGAACGAGCTCGGTGCGGATCATCTATGGATCGAGTGCGATGTCACGAATCAGGCGTCGCTCGAGCGCGCGGTCGATGCGACAGTAAAGAAATTCGGCGGCATCGACATCGTCTTCGCGAACGCGGGCATCGCGAGTAATGGTCCGGTTTCCGTTGCGCCAGCCGATGCGCTCGCGCGCGTCGTCGAGGTGAATCTCATCGGCGTGATTCGCACGGCCAGTGCGACGCTCGCGCACGTCACAGAGCGCAAAGGGTATTTATTGCTGATGGCATCGGCCGCGTCGTTCACGTCCGCGCCGGGTTTATCGGCATATGCCGCGTCGAAAGCGGGCGTCGAACATTTCGCGAATGGATTGCGATTGGAGGTTGCGCACAAAGGCGTGGCAGTCGGTAGTGTGCATCCGTGCTGGATTGCCACCGACATGGTCAATGACGCGCGTCGCGATCTTTCGAGCTTCGATCAATTGTTAAAGAAATTGCCGGGTCCGTTCCGTGGCGTGACGCCGGTCGAAGTCTGCGCGGCCGAGATCATCGACGCAATGGAGAAACGCAAACGCAAGGCGTTCGTGCCGCGCTCGCGCGGAAAGTATTCAGCGTTGCGCCAGTTGATGAACAGCCGCTTTGGTGATCTGCTCGTGGCGCGCGAAATGCGATCGAATGTGCCGCGTCTGGAGCGCGAAGTGCAGCAACTCGGTCGCAGCTTCGGCGAGCACAGTGTGGAGGTTCTCGAAAATGAATGAGTTTCTGCAATTCAAACTCGGCGGCGATCTGCCGGTTCACCGGCTCGGATTCGGCGCGATGCGCATTACAGGCGATGGCGTGTGGGGTCCGCCGAAGGATCGTAAGGAAGCGATTGCGGTATTACGCCGCGCGATCGAGCTCGGCGTGAATCTCGTTGACACCGCGGAGTCGTATGGACCGCATGTCAGCGAGGAGTTAATCGCCGAGGCGTTGCATCCTTATCCAGAGGATCTCGTCATTGCGACGAAAGGCGGCTTCGATCGCTCGGGTCCGAATCGCTGGGAAATGAATGGGCGTCCGGAGCGTCTGCGCGAAGAGTTGGAGGGAAGTCTGAAGCGATTGAAGGTCGATCGCATCGACGTTTATCAATTGCATCGCATCGATCCAAACGTGCCGGAAGCGGATCAGTTCGAAACGCTGGTCGAGTTTCAGAAAGCCGGCAAGGTGCGGCATCTCGGATTATCCGAGGTGACGGTCGAGCAGATCGAGCGTGCACGGAAATTCTTCAATGTGGTCTCAGTCCAGAATCGCTACAACCTCGGCGATCGCGAATGGGAGCCGGTTGTCGATTATTGCGATCGCGAAAATATCGGCTTTATCCCATGGTTTCCGCTCGCGGTGGGAAAACTCGCGGGCGACGGCGGGCCGCTCGGACCGATCGCGAAAAAGCACAATGCACAGCCGGCGCAGGTGGCGCTCGCGTGGCTGTTGAAGCGATCGAAGACCATGCTGCCGATTCCCGGTACGTCGCGCGTGAAGCATCTCGAGGAAAACATGGAGGCGGAAAAGATTCGCCTCAGTGACGATGAGTTTCAGGCAATTACGAGTGCGTGATGATTCATAGTCTGCTGCTGATCTTCGCCCTCGCCTCGACGCCGGTTCAAAGCGTCGAGGCGTTTCTCTCTGCGCTCAATGATGCCGATCCGAAGATCGTCAACTTGTTTACCGACGATGCGACGGTGTTCTTCCCCATGAACGACAAGCCATTACGCGCTAGCGGCCGCGCGGAGATCGAATCGGCTTTCAACGGGTTATTCGCGCAGATGGCGAATGCGAAAGGCAAGGGGATGCCGCCGCCGGAGAATCTGCGCGTCGATATGCTCGGCGATGATGCCGCGGTCGTCACATTCCAGACCACGAATCCGCATGTGACGTCGCGGCGTACGTTCGTGCTGCGCCGTGCAGATGGCGTCTGGAAGATCGTCCACCTGCACGGCTCGAATATTCGTAAGGATTAATTTCGCACTACTTCCTCCGGCAATTTCACGAGAATTCCGGATTGTGGCGGCGTATTCAGGTCATAGCCGTTGAGATTGGCGACGATCTCAGCGTCGCCCGCGTTGCCGGTCGAACGACGTGCGATATCCGCCCACGTCTCGCCATTCCGCACGGTGCCGATGCGAATGCGCGGCGGATTGATTCCGCGCGCTTCCTGCGGACGAACGCGCGTCTGTGCGAGTATTTGTCCCAGCGCGCTGGTGCGAGCGTTGATCGACGGTGATACGAACATCAGCACCGCGAGGTGATCGCCATGGACGAATTGCGTCGTTTCCACACCCACAATGCCGTTCTGCGTTTGTCCCTGCCATACGTCGACGGCGAAGGATTCGCCGCTGGCCGCGCGCGCTTCACGCGAGCCGGCATACTGCAATCCCATCTGCTGTAAGCGCAGGCGGATCGCGTCTTGTGCATTACGGCCCTGTAATTGATTCGCTTCGACTTCCTGTGCGACGAAATACGACGAGTCGTTGCCGTTCGCGGGCGCCATCGCAAAGAGGACGCCGGGTTGTGTCGACGGTGTCCATCCGCGCGGCACTTCGATGACGAAGCCGTGATCGCGATCGTAAATGGTGTTGTTGCGGATGACGGTATGCGTAGTGCTGTTCGCGGTCACAATGCCGTCAAGTAATCGAACATATTCGTTGCGATCGGGTAATTCGGCGGACGAGGTCATGCCCTGAAGTTCGACGACTTTCTGGTGGACGTCGCGCACGCGTTTCGCGGGATCGGGATGCGATTGGAAGTAGCGGTCGAGTCCCTGGGTCGGATTCTTATCGAGTCGCGCGAGTCCCTGGAGCATGCGTTCGGCTCCGATGGGATGGAAATGCGCCTCGGCCATGTAGCCGGTGCCGAGGAGATCGGCTTGTGTTTCCTGGCCCCGCGAATAACGCTGGAAGAGGAGTCCGAGTCCTAGCTCGGCGAGTTGTCCGTACTGCTGAATGGCTTGTGGTCCCGCGACGACCGCGCCGAGGACGAGGCCGACCTGGGCGAGTTGTTGCCGGGAGATTTGTTGTGCAGCGTGCCGCGCGGTGACGTGCGCGATTTCATGGCCTAACACGCCGGCGAGCTCGTCTTCGCTGTTGATGCGCTCGAGCATTCCGCGCGTGATGTAGACGTAGCCGCCGGGTAACGCCATGGCATTGACCATGGGCGTGTCGAGGACGGTGAAGGTCCACGGCAGGTTGGGGCGCTCGGATTGCGACGCGATCTGATGACCGACGCGATCGACGAGCCGAGTCAGCTCCGGTTTTTCACTGTAGACGCCAAACTGTCGCAGGACTTCCGGATGAGATTGCTGCCCAATCGCAATTTCCTGCGATTCAGGGACGATGTTGAATTCGCGCTTGCCGGTGGCCGGGTTCGTACTGCAGGCGGCAAGTACGAGGACGGTGCTCAATGCAAGAGCCAGGTTTCGCATGTGTGTGCTCCTTGTCTGGTCGAGGAGCGGATAGTTCAAACCGCATACCGGGCGGCACGGCGGCCAAGGTTGCGTGTTCGTGGGAACCTGCCCTTACAATGCCCCGATGGTTGTGGAGCGTGGGCCGTGTCGCTGGTGCAAGAACCTCGTTTCCGGTCGTCGTCGGACGTTTTGTTCGGACACGTGTGTGCATGAGTGGCGATTGCGATCGAGCTCGTCGTATTTGCGGGACTGCGTGTTTGAGCGCGATCGCGGGGTCTGTGCGGTCTGTAAGAGCGACATGCACAAGTTGCGTCGGCGTGTGATGCGAATGAAATTCGCCGAGCGCATGCGCGAGCTGAAAGCGTTGCAACAGAGCGGGGTCATTCACAAAGGCCGCAAGACGTGGTGGGAAGCGGATCACATCGTGCCGGTGGTGGAGGGTGGGGACTCGAACCTCGAGAATATTCGCACGCTGTGCATCGCGTGTCATCGCAGCGCGACGAAAGCGTTGCGCGAGCGGCTCAAGTCAATAAGACAGCGGCCTGTCCCGGAATCCTCCAGCCTTCCTCCGATTCCGGTTCCGTAATTCCATTGCCGCCGTACGCGGGCGATTCGCTCGACCATCGCACGCGCCACGGAGTCGATTTCGCGAGCAACGGCTCCGCGATGGGATCGAGGAGCACATCGCGTCCGAAATTCACGAGCAGCAATAAATCGTCCCAGCGCAATGCGAAGCAGTCGTCATTGAAAACCGCGCCTTCGGGTTTCCGTCCCGCGAGTTTGTATTCGCGCCGTAATCGTAATAAATCGCGATGCAGTGCGACGACGGATTCGTTGCGATGTTCATGATTCAGCACACACGCATCGAACGTAGCGCGAGCGTGCGGCGCGGCGAACGAAACGTCCTTCAATGACGGAAATTGCCGCAAAAAATCAGCGCGGCCTTTTTCGACGAGCTTCGAGAGCTCGCCACTGTGATCCGCGAAGTAGGTAAATGGCGCTGATGCCGCGAATTCCTGTCCTTGAAACAACATCGGCGTTTGCGGCTGTAAGAGCAGAAGCGCGGTCAATGCGCGATACACACCCGGCGAGGTGAGCTCGTGCAATCGCAGGCCGTAACTGGAATTCGCGATCTGATCATGATTCTGCAGATAGACCACGAGGCGCCGCGGATCGAGATCGCGCGAGTCCGTGCCGCGACGTTTCTTCTGCCATTTGTACGTCTGCCCCTGATACAGAAACCCGTGGCGCGCCATGGAGACGAATTCCTGCGCCCGTCCCCGATAATCCGTGTAATACGCCTCGGCATGTCCCGTCGCCGCGACGCACGCACTGTGATGCCAGTCGTCGTTCCACATCGCATCGAGACCGTAATCATCGAGTAATCGCCGATCCTGAGGTTCGTTCTCCGCGATTAAGACGATGCGGCGATCGCCGGCCGCTTTGCGCGCTCGTTCACTGATTTCCTCGAGGATGTGTTTCGGCGAGGCATCGAAAATCGATTGGGTAGCGTCGATGCGTAAGCCGTCGAAATGAAATTAGTCGATCCAATACCCGGCATTGTCCGCAAAGAATTCGCGAACGGCCGCGGCGCCGTCGCCATCGAAATTCACCGGATCGCCCCAATCATTTTTATAGCGGTCCGTAAACCAGTGTTTCGAGAATTTGTCGAGATAACAACCGTCGGGCCCGAGGTGGTTGTAGACGACGTCGAGGAAGACGGCGATGCCGCGGGAATGAGCTTCGTCGATGAAATGCCGCAACTCGTCTGGAGCGCCGTACAGTCGCGTCGGCGCCCACAAATCGACGCCGTCATATCCCCAGCCGAATTTCCCAGGAAATTCATTGAGCGGCATCAACTCAATGGCGGTAATCCCGACGTCCTGCAATGCATCGAGCTGTTTTTCCGCGGAGGCGTAGGTCCCTTCAGGCGTAAATGTGCCGACGTGCAGCTCGTACAGGACCAGCTCAGCGATCGTGACCCCACGCCATGATCGGTCGCGCCATGCATATGCGCTCGCATCCATGACCTGCGAAGGGCCATGGGGACCCTCGGGCTGAAAACGGGACGCGGGATCGGGGAACGTTTCGGAATTGCGATCGATGCGAAATCGATAGAGCGTTCCCGGTTTTGCACTGGAAACGACGGCAGAAAAAAATCCGCCGGACTCGCGATCGAGAGGGAAGTCGCGATCGTCAATGACGACCGCGCCCGCCTTGTGGGCCGGCGCCCACACGCGCAAGCGCACCCCAACCGCAACCACCTCCGCGCCGTGACCATACCTGCGTCGATTCACCGGAAGGACCGGAGGCAGGACGCGTGCCGGAAGTGTTTGTGATTACGCCGTCACTGAATCCAATACCGGCAATTCCAAAGCGACCGCGGCCGCATTGATCGTCGCGGCCACACGAATGGCATCGTGCACCTGATCTTCGGAGAGACCGCCACTGAGAACGACTTCTTCGTGCGAGCGAATGCACATCTCACAACCATTAATTGCACTGACCGCCAGACAGAACAATTCGAAATCGGCTTTGTTCGTCAGCGGCTTTGCGATGCGCTGCATGCGCAGGCGCGCCGGCATCATTGAATACGACGGCTTTCCGACGAGATGGCGGAAGCGATAGTAAACATTGTTCATCGCCATCAGCGCGGCTGACGCGAGAGCGTCGTCGACGACAGTGGCGTCGACTTCCTTACGCGCTTCGACAATGAGCGCATCGCGCAGCGGCGCATTGTGGGTGGCGACCGCCGAAGCGATCGCCACGCCCCACTTCTGTGCCGGCGTCAGAGAGCTCTGCTGCAGAACCGTCTGCAGGTTCAGCTTGATGTCGCGCGCGGGCTCACTGATGGAGGCGCGCAACTCTTCGAGACTCTTTACAGGCGCATCCATGATTACGCCACCTGAATCGTTTCTTCGCCCTTCTTCCAGTTGCAGGGGCAAAGCTCGTCGGTCTGAAGCGCGTCGAGGGTACGCAGCACTTCGCCGACGTTGCGGCCGACCGAAAGGTCATAGGCGCTCACAGAGCGAATGATGCCCTGCGGATCGACGACGAACGTCACGCGAAGGGCGACGCCGCCTTCTTTGTGGATGATGCCGAGCTGATTCGCGAGATCCGGCGTGATGTGCACGAGCGGCGTCGGGAGGTCGGCGAGGTCCGCGTGATTGTTGCGCCACGCGAGGTGCGAAAACTCATTGTCGGTCGATCCGCCGAGGACGACGGCGTCGCGATCGGCGAAATCCGCGGTGGCCTTACCGAACTCGACGATCTCGGTCGGGCAGATGAACGTGAAATCCTTCGGGTAGGCGTAGAACACGAGCCACTTACCGGCGAAGTCTTTGTTCGAGACCTGCTTGAATTCCTTGCCCTTTTCGCGGCTCACGTTTGCATTGAGAGTGAACTGAGGAAACTGATCGCCAACGGTCAACATCTTGATGAATTCTCCTTACGTTGATTGCTTGCGAGTGCCACGCATCACGACCTGGTAGTCGTGCACGTCGAACTCGTCGAGTGAATCGATGTTGCAAACCTGCACGAGGTTCCATGGAACGTCGTGGATCGCGCCGGTCTGCTCGTCGATGAAGTGATGATGGGTTTCGATACGACAATCAAAAATGACGCTGTCCTCGGCGATCGTCAGCCTGCGTAAGAGGCCTTTGTCGGCGAAGAGGTTCAGCGTGTTGTAGACGGTGGCGCGGGAGATCCAGGGGAACTTCTCGCGCACGCGACGAAAGACGAGGTCGGCTGAGGGATGCTCATCCGTGTGCAGGACGTAATCGGCGACCGCGACGCGCTGCGCCGAGGGCTGGATGCCGTGCTGCCGTAAGATCGTGCCGAGGTCTGTCATTCGTCGCGAGTTAGACTAAGTCTAAAAACGGAGCATGTCAAGAGGTGATTCCGTCGTTTGCGTGTTGGTGACAGAGACCGCGGGTTTCCGGCGCTACAGTGGTTGCAAGCCCAACAGTACAAAGGAGGACTCGCCGTGCCCGACCTTCTCGACAGCATTCGCATCGCCCAGCCGTGTCCCGCGTCGTGGGAGCGAATGACGGGCGACGAGCGCGTCCGTCATTGCACGATGTGTGACCTCAACGTCTACAACTTCGCCGCGATGACCGGAGACGACATTCGCGAACTGCTCCTGCGCAGCGAAGGGCGAGTCTGTGCCCGGCTTTATCGTCGTACCGACGGCACGGTGCTGACGAAGGACTGTCCTTCTGCGGCGCGAAGGCTAAAGCGGAAATGGTCGCGAATCTCGAACGCAATCATGGCGGCGGTGCTCAGTCTCGCGTCACTGGCGACGGGTTGTGCGACGAATGCGAAATCACGCCTGACGATTCGATCGACGGCGGCAATCGAGATCGCCCGTGACTCGACGATCGCTGATGCACGGTTCGCAGGTGAGGTCCTCGACGGTAGCGGGCTGCCGCTGCCGGGTGTGAGCGTCACAGTGCGAAACGAGGAGTCACAACAGGAGTTCACAGCCGTCACCGATGTGCATGGCATGTTCGAGATCGCGTCTTTGCAGGAAGGGCAGTATCGCGTCGAAGTGGCGCTGGTTGGATTCGAGCCGGCGCTCGCGGAGCACGTCTCTGTGCAACAGAACGAGCTCGCGCGGGTGCAGGCAAGGTTGATCGTCGATGAGACGCTGATCGTGACGGCCGGCTTACTCGCGTTCGACCCTGTGCCGGAGCCTGGCAGGACGACATTCACGAAAGAGTTCCTCGATAAGGTTCCGTTCTGATGTCGGTCGCAACATCCGCTATTCTTTTCGCATGGCAATGAAACGAACCCTCAGTGCTGCCGACCGGGACGCATTACTCGAAACGTTAAAAACGCGTTTCGAGAAGAACGTGAGCCGCCACAAAGGCGTCCAATGGGATGACGTGCAGGCGAAGCTCGAGCGTAGTGCCGCGAAATTGTGGTCGCTTCACGAGATGGAGCGCACCGGCGGGGAACCGGATGTCGTCGGCTATGACAAGAAGGCCGGTGAATATCTGTTCTATGACTGTGCGGCGGAGAGTCCTAAGGGCCGCAGAAGCGTTTGTTATGACGACGCGGCTCTGAAATCGCGAAAAGAGCACAAACCCGCCGATAGCGCGGTGAATATGGCGGAGGCGATGGGCGTCGAGTTATTGACCGAAGCGCAGTATCGCGAACTGCAGGAGCTCGGCGAGTTCGATTTGAAGACATCGAGCTGGATCGAAACTCCCGCGAAGGTCCGGAAACTCGGCGGTGCGCTGTTCTGCGATCGCCGCTACGACACGGTTTTCCTTTATCACAATGGTGCGGAGTCGTATTACGCGGCGAGAGGGTTTCGCGCGTCGCTAAGAGTTTGATGCGTTTCGCGATCCCGCCGATCGTCGCGCTGTTTCTGCTGTCCTGTCCACCGGCGCGCGTTCCGGCGCTTCCTCCCGGTCCCGACGATCCGGTCGCGAACCTCACGTTACTGGATCGATTCGCCGATCGCGTGCAGCGCGATTCCTTACTCGCGTCCTGGCGCACCGCGACGGAGCCGGAGTCCGTCAATCCGTCGGCACGGATCGGCGTCGTTCCGCTTCTGCTGCTTCAGGATGATGAAGTCCGTGCACTGAACGCGCGATTGCAGGATCCGGCTCAATCGCGTTGCCTGCAGGCGATTCACGATTTTTCGATCGAGTTGCAGTCCGAAAGCGATCGCGATGTCGTTCGAACTCTGTCCAGCATCGCTGCTCTTCGCAACCAGCTCCCAATCCTCGGCACCACCTTCACGGACGAAAGCGACCTCGCGGTTCGCGAACAATTGTGGATGTCGCAGGCCGATACCGCGCGTGCGCTGGCACCACTGATTCGCGATTTAGTCGCCGCACGACAACGTTGGGCGAGACAGCGATCGCAATCCGAGTATCTCGAACTGATCGCACAGCATCGCGGCTATGACCCGCGGACCGCGCAGAAACTCGAGCAGCAGGTGCGGCTTGCTTTCGCTTCGAGCCCGCCGATGGGGCATCGCGCGTGGGAGTTCGAGCTCATCGATCTGCCGCTCGCGCAACGGATGTCTCAGCGATTCGACGCGGCGGGTTGTCTCAATCGCGCGTCGTTCGTATTTACGTTGTTAGGCTTAACGGCACAGTCCTCTGCTGTCCAGGTGAAGCCCGCGAAGCGAACGGCGTTTTCCGAGTTTGCGTCGTATGCGATCGATCCGCCTTCCGACCATCGCATTGTCGCCAGTCCAGGGGCGGGGATCGTGCCGCATTGGTCGGCGTTTCACGAGCTCGGACATGCGGCGGTGTCGTTGATGGCAGAGCCGCAGGCATGTCGCACCATGCGCCGGCCAGTTTCGCAGTCGGTCTCCGAAAGCTGCGCGAAAGTGGCGGAGCGATTGTTTTACGCCGAGGAGTGGTTGCAGGCGCAGGATGTCCCGGAAAGTGAGATTCACGCGCTACAGAACTGGGAAACGGAATCCGAGCGGATGCGGATGCGCAGCATCCTCGCCGATCTCGAATTCGAGCGAGTGATTTATGCCGCGCCGCGAGGCGATTGGGTTCGTGACTATGCAACGATTCAAGCCACGACCGCCGGCGTACAGGCGAGCGACGCGTTTCCGGAATGGGCCTTGAAACGCCACCTGGCCTTTGAGCCACTAACGCGCATGGATTATCTCCTGGCACGTTGTGCCCAGGCCGCGGTCTATCGACGATTACGCGTATTGCCCGGCGGATTACTCGGCACCGCCTCACAGAAGGTTCTAAGAGAAGACGTCTTTCGCGGCGCGAGCAGTATGCGTTATGAAGAATGGTTTAGAAGCGCGACAGGATCGGAACCGAATTGTGCGGCGTGGCTGGAAGATGTGGCTCGGGTGCGGAGTGGTACGCAGCTCACGCGATTCCATTGAACGCGAGCTCAGAAAACTGGCGGGTCACTGGATCGTAGAGAACTCCCCAGTAGCCGAAGCCGCCGTCGCACGCTTGAAATGGTTCCTGCTTCCAATCAGGGATGGGAACTTGTGGGGGCCAATCGTCGAACGTATCGGCTCGAAATGCGTTAATGTAGATGTAGCGACGTCCACCGA
>JBQCJC010000364.1:0-5224 GCA_051953135.1 Thermoanaerobaculia bacterium
GGGGGGGGGGGTTAGGCGGGTGCCGCCGGCGCGGGGGGGGGGGGGGCGGTGCCCCGGCCCAACCAACCGCCGGGGGGGGGTGCGCCCCCGCGGCTCCACGTTTCTTATTCGCCTTTCAACTTCTGCGCGTCTAACACCGCAATTGCGGCCATGTTCACGATGTCATTCACATCGACACCGCGTTGCAGCACGTGTACTGGTTTCGCGATGCCCTGCAGAATCGGGCCGATCACTTCTGCGCCGCCGAGTCGCCACAGCAATTTGTACGCGGCGTTCGCGGCATCGAGATTCGGGAACACGAGCACGTTCGCATCGCCCTGAATCGCGCTCCACGCGTAATCGGAGTTGGCGATGCTCGGCTCCACCGCGGTGTCGGCCTGCATCTCGCCTTCGACGATGAGATCGGGTCTGCGCTTCTTCAGGATCTCGACTGCATCGCGCATCTTCTCGGCATCGGGATGCTGCGTCGATCCGAAATTCGAGAACGAGATCATCGCGATGCGCGGCTCGAGATGAAAGCGCTTCGCGGTTTCCGCGGTCTGCTCCGCGATCTCCGCGATCGTCTCCGCATCGGGATTGATGTTCACCGTCGTATCCGCGAGCACGAACATCTTGCTCTTGAACATCAGCAGGTACGCGCCGGAAACGTGCTTCACCGACGGACTCGTTTTCACGATCTGCAACGCGGGACGAATCGTCGCCGGATAGTACGCGCGCAAACCGGCGATGACGCCGTCGGCGTCGCCGCTCTCGAGCATCATCATCGCGTAGTAATTGCGGCTGTTCAGAATGCGATGCGCATCGGCGATGGTGATGCCGTGACGCTTGCGCAGCTCCGCGAAGCTGCGCACGTACTTCTCGTACTTCTCATCGCAATTGAAGATATCGATCGTGGTGATCTTCGATTCGTCGATGTTGTACTTCTGCAGCAGCGGCGCGATCTCGTTGTGGCGCCCGAGGAGAATCGGCTCGGCGATGTGCTCATCGATGAGGATTTTCGCCGCGCGAACGATCTTCTCCTGATCGCCTTCGGGGAACACAATGCGCTTCGGGCTCTTGCGCGCTTGCCCGTAGATGTCGTGCATCAGGCCGCGCGAGCGACCGAGCATGCTCTCGAGTCTGCGGCGATACGCGTCGTAATCCTGAATCGGCTGTTGTGCGACACCGGTTTCGACCGCCGCCTGCGCGACGGCAATCGGCACGCGCAGCAGCACGCGATAGTCGAACGGTTTCGGGATCAGATACTCGCGGCCGAACGACATGCGATCCATGCCGTACGCGCGCAGCACCGAGTCCGGAACATCTTCCTTCGCGAGATCCGCGAGCGCTTTCGACGCCGCGAGTTTCATCTCATCGTTGATCGTCGTGGCGCGGCAATCGAGCGCGCCGCGGAAGATGAACGGAAATCCGAGAACGTTGTTGACCTGATTCGGGAAGTCGCTGCGGCCCGTGGCCATGATCACGTCTTCGCGCGCGCTCGTCGCTTCCTCGTAACCGATCTCTGGATTCGGATTGGCCATCGCGAAGACGATCGGATCCAGAGCCATCGAGCGAATCATGTCCTGCGAGACGATGCCGCCGGCAGATAACCCGATGAACACATCCGCATCGACGAATGCATCGGCCATCGTGCGGCGATCCGTTTCGGCCGCGAACTCTTCCTTGTACGCGGTCATGTCGACGGTGCGGCCTGTGTAGATCACGCCGTGACGATCGACGAGCAGCACGTTCTCTTTGCTCAGTCCGAGCTTGATGTAGAGACGCAGACACGCCATCGCGGCCGCACCGGCGCCGCTGATTACGATCTTCACGTCTCCGATCTTCTTGCCCGCGACTTCGAGCGCGTTGATCAGCGCCGCTGCGGAGATGATCGCGGTTCCATGCTGGTCGTCATGGAAGACCGGGATGTTCATCTCTTTCTTGAGGCGCTCTTCGATCTCGAAGCACTCGGGCGCGGCGATGTCTTCGAGGTTGATGCCGCCGAACGTCGGCTCGAGCAGCTTCACGCAGCGAATGAACTCTTCGGTGTCCTTCGTGTTGACTTCGATGTCGAAGACGTCGATGTCGGCGAATCTCTTGAAGAGAACGCCTTTCCCTTCCATCACCGGCTTGCCGGCAATCGCGCCGATGTCGCCGAGGCCTAACACGGCGGTGCCGTTGCTGATGACGGCGACGAGATTGCCTTTGCTCGTGTACTTGTAGGCAAGCGAGGGGTCCGCGGCGATCTCGAGACACGGCACAGCCACGCCGGGCGTGTACGCGAGAGAGAGGTCGCGTTGCGTCGCCGTCGGTTTCGACGGAACGACTTCGATCTTTCCGGGGCGTCCGTTCGCGTGATAGTCGAGCGCTTCTCCCCGTTTGTTCTCAGGCATTGGTTCTCCTTGCGGCGCCGGAGTCTATCGCAGAGAGATGGAAACGAAAGACGTGCGGCCGTCACCGCAGTGACGTGATGCAAAAAACGAAAACGGCGGGCCGAAGCCCGCCGTTCGTATTGAATCAATGTGTAGTGATTACGTTGCCTTGCGCGTGCGCGGCGTGTCGACGACCGCGGCAGCACTCGGCGCCGGGCGGCGCTTCTCGGCCCAGTGATCCCACGCCACGGCAACGGCCGGAACGATGAGCAGGGTCGAGTACGTACCGCTGATGACGCCGACGGTGAGAATCCACGAGAAACCACGAATGACTTCGCCGCCGAAGATGAGCATCGCCAGGAGCACGAGGAACACCGAGCCGCTGGTGAGGATCGTGCGCGAGAGCGTCTGGTTCATGCCGAGGTTGAGGTTCTCGGCGAGCGACATCGGACGCTTGCTCTTCTTCTTGTTCTCACGCACGCGGTCGTAGGTGACGACCGTGTCGTTGATCGAGTAACCGACGATCGTGAGCAGCGCGGCGACAACGTTCAGCGAGAACTCGAGGTTCATGAACAGCAGGAACGCCATCGCGATCAGCACGTCGTGGACGATGCAGAGCATCGCGGCGACGCCGAAGATGAAGTCGAAACGCAGCCAGATGTAGATGCCCATCGCCAGCGACGAGAGCACGATCGCCCAGAAGGCTTTCTGCTGGAGCTGGCCGCCGACCTGCGGGCCGACCGTTTCCTGATTGAGAACGTTGAACTTGCCGAGGAAGGTCTTCTCGTTGAGCAGCTTCGCAACGTTCGCGGTCACGCCCGGGACGCTCGTGGCCTGCGAGATGTTCGTGAAGATGCCGAGCTCGGAGCGCTTCGCGATGATCTTGCGCGCGAGGTCTTCGTAGTACTGAAGCGCTGCGGGGCTGGTGCCGCGATTGTCAGGATCGTTCTGCTGCAGCAGCGCGGCGAGGCGATCGGTACCGCGGTAGTTGAGATCGTGTTTGCTCGCCGACTCCGGATTCATCTTCGTCGCGAGGTTCTCGACGATCGTACCGGCGTAGTCGCCTTCACCTTTCTGCTGCGGAAGGCGAATGAGGACCGAGTGATCGGCCGGCTTGCCGTACTGCTGAATGGTGGCGTCCGGAAGATCGGAGCGGAGCTCGTTGATCGGCGGCTCGGCGTCGAACTTGAGGATGATGTTCGCGCCGCCGGCGAAGTCGACGCCGAGGTTGATGCCGCGCGAAAAGAACACACCGACGCCCGCGAGGATGATCAACGTGGAGATGACCACCGCGTGCCAGCGGTATTTGATGAAGTCGTAATTCGGATTGTCGAAGATTTTCATGAGGTGATTTCCTCGGCTTAGATGCTGAGCTCGCGCGGACGCTCGGTCGGCTTGTAGACGATGTCGAAGATCATTCGCGACACGAAGAACGCGGTGAACACCGAGGCGCCGAGACCGATGAGCAGCGTGACCGCGAAGCCCTTGATCGGACCGGTACCGAACTGGAAGAGGAACAGCGCCGAGATGATCGTCGTCAAGTGCGTGTCGATGATCGTCGCGAACGCGCGCGAGAAGCCCTGCTCGATCGACGCGCGAACGGTCTTGCCTTCCTTCAGCTCTTCACGGATGCGCTCGAACACGAGAACGTTCGAGTCGACGGCCATGCCGAGCGTGAGGATGATGCCGGCGATGCCAGGCAGCGTCAGCGTGGCTTTGAACCACGCCATCATGCCGAGAAGGATGATCAGGTTGAGGAGCAGTGCGAGCACCGCGTTCACGCCCGCGCCCTTGTAGTAGAGCAGGATCGCGAGGACGAGCACGATGAAGCCGATCACCGAGGCGGTGACGCCCTGGCGAATCGAGTCACGGCCGAGCGACGGTCCGACGGTACGCTCTTCGAGCGTCGTCAGCGAGGCGGGCAGCGAGCCGCTGCGGAGGATCAGCGCGAGATCGCTCGCCTGCTGATTCGTGAAGCTGCCTTCGATCACGCCCTGATCGTTGATCTCGCTGTTGATGTTCGGAGCGGAGACCACCTTGTTATCGAGCACGATCGCCAGGCGGCGATTGATGTTGTTGCGAGTGAGGTTGCCGAACTTCGGCGCGCCTTCCGGCGTGAGCGAGAAGCCGATGACCGGCTCGTTCACGCGGCCCTTCTGCACGCGCGCGTTCTTGAGATCGCGCCCGCTGACCGGGACTTCCTTGCGCACCGCGGAGTACTCGTTGCCGGTCTTGCGTCCGAGCTCGTCCTCACGGTCGCCCGGGAGGATGTCGACGTCGCCGCGAAGATTCGCCGGAACTGCTTCGAAGACTGCCTGCGGCGTCTGCGCCGGGCTGCCTTCGACCAGGCGGAACTGCAGCTGCGCCGTGGTCTTGATGATGTCCTTGACGCGAGCCGGATCGTCGACACCCGGAAGCTGGATGACGATGCGATCCTCACCTTCCGGAACGATCAGCGGCTCGGTGACGCCGAGCGCGTTGATGCGGCGATCGATCGCTTCCTTCGCCTGCTCGACCGTGTCGCGCTGCAGGTCTTTCGACGCCTGCGACTTCATGGTCATGCGCAGATCGCTGCCGACTTTCGTCAGCTCGAACGACGGCAGGAAGTCGGCGACGATGCGCTCGTACGGCGCGGTCGTCGTGCCGGCCGGCAGCGTCGCGAGGAACGACGTGTCGGGGAGACGACGAGTCGCCGGCACCGGGATGGTCTGCTGCGGTGACTGGCTCTTGAGCGAGTTCATCGCCTGGTCGACCTCGAGGCGCAACGCTTCATTCACGTTGACGCGCATGACCAGATGGATGCCGCCCTTGAGGTCGAGACCGCGGCGGATGGGCTGAGGGTTGCTCGACGTCGGGATGATGGCGACCGTGAA
>JBQCJC010000365.1:0-7801 GCA_051953135.1 Thermoanaerobaculia bacterium
CCAAACCCCAACTCGTCGACTTCAGCCACTGCATCAAATCTTTCGCGGGCATCGGTCGCGCGATCCAGAAGCCTTGCGCGAGATCGCATCCGAGGTCGACGAGCATTTCCCACGTCGCCTCATCTTCCACTCCCTCGGCGCAAACCTGCTTGCCGAGGTTGTGACCGAGATCGATCACCGTGCGGACGATCGCCGCATCCGCTTCGCTGTTCAGCATCCCGGACACGAACGACTTGTCGATCTTGATCTCGTCGATCGGCAATTCGCGCAAATGCGTGAGCGACGAATAGCCCGTGCCGAAATCATCGACCGACAAACGCACACCCATCGACTGCAACATCGACAGAATCGCCAGCGCGTGCGCGGGGTCGGCCATGATGCTGCTCTCGGTGATCTCGATCTTGAGAAAGCGCGGATCGACGCGCCAGCGATCGAGCGCGGTCTGCACCTTCGTCGGCAACGATTGATCGAGCAGACTCTTCGCCGAGATGTTCACCGCGACGTGAATCGGCAACCCCTCGTCCTGCCACGCGCGGCATTGCGCGAGCACGCGATCGAGAACCCAGTCCGTCATCGCGCGAATGAGTCCCGTGCGTTCCGCGATCGGAACGAACTGCGACGGCGGCAGATGTCCGCGCTGCGGATGATTCCAGCGAATCAAAACTTCCGCGCGCGTCATGATGCCGGAGCGCACATGCAGCTTCGGCTGGTAATGCAATTCGAGCTCGTTGCGCTCGATCGCGCCGCGCAGTTCAACGACGAGCGCAAGTTGATCGGGCGTGCGCGATTCGTGATCGTCGCGATGAAAGCTGTAGCCCGACTCTTTGCGCTTCGCCGCGTACATCGCGACGTCTGCGCGGCGCAGCAGAGTGCGTGCGTCAGTGCCGTGCTCGGGAAACAGTGCGATGCCGATGCTCGCACCGACTTCGAGCACCTGTGCTTCGACGACGAACGGTTGCTCCAGTGTGTTGAGGATGCGTCGCGCGGTGAGAGCGGTGGAGGTTGCGTCAGACGTACGCGGGAGCACGATCGCGAATTCATCGCCGCCGAGTCGCGCGACGATGTCGCCCTGGCGCATTTGATTCTGCACGCGAAACCCGACCTGCTTGAGGAGCATGTCGCCGCAGTGATGGCCGAACGTATCGTTCACTTCCTTGAAGCGATCGAGGTCCATCAGCATCAGCGCGAGCATGGTCTTGTCTTCGCGCGCTTTCACGATGGCGTCTTCGAGTGCATCGAAGAGCATCGTGCGATTCGGCAGTCCGGTGAGCCCGTCGTGCATCGCCTGATGTCGCAGCGATGACACTTGATTCTTCGTCGCGGTGACATCGCGAAGAAATGCAACCCAGTGCGTGACGGTGCCGGCGTCTTCGATCGGCACGAGCTCGAGATCGAGCTCGAACTCCTGACCGTTCGCGCGACGCGCGGTGACTTCGACTTCGAATGCGCGATGCTCGAACACGTGACGCAGCAAGGCGTCATAGATCGATTGCTGGCGATCGACGATGCCGAAGATGATCGGCGTCTGTCCGATGATGTCTTCGCGGCGGCGCTGGAACATCGAGCAGAAGCCGTCGTTGACGAATGCGATGCGCGGTCCGATCGCCTCGACCGCGGGCGTCATGATCGCGATACCTTCAGCGGTCACGCGAATCGCGGAGCCGAGTAGCTGCAACTGCTCGCTTTGCAGACGCTGTTCGGTGAGCTTCCGTTGCAGTCCTTCGGGCGCTTCGATCGTCGTCGTCCACTCGGTGTGCAACGAGATCGAGGCGTCGAGATCCTTTTCGGACATGGGCGCGGCGATGATACCGCGCAAAAGAAAACGGCGGGCTCGCGACCCGCCGTTTCGCATCAGATGATGAGCGATTTTCTATTCGAGGCCCAACGCCTTCGCGACGTTGATGCGTCCCTTGCCGTACTGCGGATCGGTGCCCGGCTGGCCGAGATCGTCCGCGCTCTGTTCGAGACGCGCTTTGATTTGTTGCGGACGCCCGTGGCCGATGTCTTCGACGAGCAATGCCGCGAGTCCCGCAACGTGCGGCGCGGCCATCGACGTTCCGCCGAGTCCCACCGCGTAGTCGCCGCTCGCGCATTCCGGAATGATGAGCGAGGTCGGCGCGCACGCGGCCCAGATCGCGCCCCAGTATCCGCCCGGCGCCGCGACGCTGATCGCCGAGCGTCCGTAGTTCGAGTACGGCGCAAATGCATCGACGTTTTCCCACGGACCCGCTTCACTCGGCGAGTAGGTCGGGCCAGTCGCCGAAACGCAGACGACGTTCGCCGCGCTGCAGTACGACTTGAAGAGATTCTTGTCGTGATCGAGATCGAGCGATTCGTTGCCCGCGGCGACGACGAGAAGCATGCCTTTGCGCTGCGCGTAGTTCACGATCTGCTGGACGATCGCGACGTAGCGTCCGTTGCCGCGACGAAGGAACGCATCGCCGAGGCTCATATTCGCAACGTCGGCGCCGTGATCGGCCGCCCACAGAATGCCCTGCAACACGCCGCCGAACGTTCCAGTACCGTCGGCGCCGAGAACTTTCACGCCGATCAGCGTGACGTTCGAGGTGACGCCGGCGGCGATGACCGCGTTGCTGCTGATCGTCGCGGCGACGTGGGTGCCGTGGTAGTAGAGATCGGTGATGGGGTTCATGCCCGGGAAATACGCGGCAACGAGCGCGTCATCCGAAGGCACGAACGAAGCGGAGCGGCTCAGATCGACGCGGCCGACGAGATCGGCGTGCATGTAGCTGATGCCGGTGTCGAGCACCGCGACCGTGACTTCGGGAGATCCGAGGCGGCCCGCGGCCCACGCGCGCTGCGCGTTGATCGCGCGCAGGTGCCATTGCCACGGGTAGTAAATCGCCGTCTCCGGCGCCGTAACACTCGTTTCCTCAACCTCGGACGTGTCCTGCAACGTCGAGGTGCCGAGGCGCACGTTCACTTTGTCATTGGCGATCACTTCGCCGCCGGCGACATCGAGCTTCTCGGCATCGGCCTGGCTGATGCCCGAGATGATCGCGAAGCCTGCACCCTTGTGCAGCGCGGTGATCGTGCCGCCTTTCGCGGCGACGGCGTTGGCGAAGGAATCCGGAACTTTGCCGCCGAAACGAACGACGAAGTCGTCGGCAAACACGCTGAAAGAAACGAGAAGGGACGCGAAGACGATAGTTCGCTTCATGAGTTTCCTTATGTTTTTTGGGAGCTGCCCGGACGCATTGTAAATCACTTCTTCTCGACGGTTGCTGCGCTGGTTTGCGCCTCGAGCGCCTCGCGTCCCTTCGCGTCGGCTTTCAGATAGAGATCCCAGAACGCCAGCGAATAGCCTTTGATGCGATTGAAGATGTTGCGCTCGCTCTCGCTGAGCATCATGCGATTGCGTCCGGTTTGCGGCGGCATCGCACGAATCGTGTCGCGCGTCGGCGTCGGATCGAGGTTGATCCCCTCGTCTTCCATGTGCACCGAAGCGATCAGATCTTCCATGCGTCCGGTGAAGGATGCGTGGCGCGCGCCTTCGAGCACGATGAGCCATTTGTCGCCCTGCGGCGAAAGCGTGTACGCCTCGCGACGCCACTCGGGCGTTTCGGCATCGGTGACGCCTTTGTCGCGCGTGCCGGTGATGAAGAGCGCGGGAATGTTGAGCGATGCGAAGGATTCGTTCGTGAGACCGCGCACGTCGCCGGGACCTTGCGGCGACATCGCGATGATCGCTTTCACGCGCGCATCGGCGTAGCTCGCCGCGCCGGGAAATGTTTTCACGCCGCCGAGGAGCATCGCGGTGAATGCGCCGTACGAGTGTCCGCCGACGCCGATCTTCGCGTGATCGATCTTCCCCTGCAGTTCGGGGAAACGTTGTTCGAGGTCGTTGAGCGAGTCGATGATGAACGTGATGTCGCGAACGCGATTGCGCCATTCATTCGGCGTCTGCGTCGACCACACGTCCGCGGCACTCGCGGCCTGCGGCACGCGATTCGAGTCCGCGTGCGAGGTGCGGATCACGACGTAGCCGTTGCTCGTCCACGCGGAGCTGAGGCCGACGTACGAGTCATTCGTACCGCCGAAGCCGGGCGAGAAGATGATCAGCGGTGCGTTGACGGCGCGCGTCGGATACTCGATCGAGATCTGGTAGTCCTTGTTGCGCTGCGCGTCGTGCATCGTGACGTCGGGAATGACGCCGACCGGTGAGTCGCCGAGTGCGCCGCCGTAACGTCCGACCGCGGTGTCGCGCAGGCCGTCCTGATTGCGATCGCTCCCCTGCTGCGTTCCGCATGCGAATGCGAACAGCGCCAGAAGGACCGGGATGATGCGTCGATTCATGTTTCCTCCGCGGAGACGGGCGCGGTGCGCGCGGCTCCGGCATATTGAGTGATGAGAACGCCCGTGAGTACAAGCGCGCCGCCCGCCACGACTATTCCGCTGACGCGTTCGCCGAGGAGCAAAGCGGCGGCCAAGAATGTGACGAGCGGCTCGGCATAAAGCAACGCCGCGACGCGCGAGACTTCGATGCGTTCGAGCGCGGAGTACCAGCAGAGGTAGCCGAAGGCCGAACAGCCGAGCGCGAGGAACAGGAGCGCGATCCAGCCGTTGCTCGTGAGTCGCGGCAGTTCTTCCCACCCGCGTTTCGCGACGAAGAACGGCGTGAGCATCAACGTGCCGAACAACATCGCGCCCGAGGTCGCGCGACGCGGACCAAGCGCACGAATGGTGCGATGTCCGACGACCGAGTAAATCGCCCAGTTGATCGTCGACAGAACGATGAGGAGATCGCCGATGGTCGATGGTGCGCCGAGGATGCGCGAGGAGAAATCGCCGCGAGTCACGACGAGCAGCGCGCCGACAAATCCTGTGAGCAACCCCGCGCTCTTCCAGAATCCGAATCGCTCCTTCAGAAAGATCGCGGAAAAAATCGCGGACCAGATCGGCGTGATGCCGATGAGCCATCCGGTGTTCGTCGCGCTCGTCATCGTGAGCGCCGTGGCTTGCAGAAGTTGATGCACGAAGACGCCGATGAATCCCATCAACGCAAGCGAACCCCACGCCTCACGCGGCGGCAATTTGCGAACGATCAACAGCAGAACGATCGCCGCAATGAAGAAGCGGCAAAAGATGAGCGTGACCGGCGAGATCTCGCGCAACACCGCCTTCGTCGCGACAAAGGAAATGCCCCAGAGGACGACGGCGAGGAGGGCGAGGAAACGCATGAGAAATGGTGCGTGATGAATTGAAAATTGAAATTTCAAAATTGAAAACGCCGCAAGCGCCATGGGCATTTTTTTCAATTTCCAATTTTCAATTTTCAATTCACCCAACCATCACTTCATCCATATCCCCCTCACCCCTCCCGAAATTACCGCCGCCACATCCGCCAAAATCCGCGGCAGTTTCATACCTCCCGGCGATGCGAGGAACACCGGCTGCCATTCCGGGCCGAATTTTTCTTTGTATTGCCGCAGGCCCTGGAAGTTGTAGAAGTGGCCGCCGTGCTCCATGCCTAACGCGGCGGCGCGGCCCCACAGTGGTCCGGGCGCGCGCGCTTCGAGGCCGCTGAGTGGCGCGATGCCGAGGTTGAACCAGTCGAAGCCGCGGTCGCGCGCGTGCTCGATCAACTTCACGAACAGAAAATCCATCGTGCCCGGCGTCGCATCGGGAGAGTGGCGCATGAGATCGATCGTCAGCTCATGCTGGTCGTGCCACAAGTTTGCGAACGCGACGATCTCGTCTCCATCGACTGACTGCCGTTTCACGATCGCGACCGGCAATCGCAACATGTACGCATCCTCGAACGCGCCAACCGAGAACCGTTTCTCGCGCGTGCTCTTCAGCGTGAGCCACTCGCTCGAGATGCGACGCAAGATCGGGAGAATTGTCGGAACATCTTCCCGCGCGACCACTTCGAATTGCGCGCCGTCGTTCTCGACTTTGCGCACCGTGTGACGCAGCCCTTTGCGCGAGCCGCCTTCAAGCGTGAACTCCGCGGCACGCACGCGCGCTTCTTCGCCGAGCTTCAGCAGTCGCAACCCGAGCTCGACGTACAGCGGGAGATTGTCGGCGCGCACCTGATAGAACACCGGCCAGCCTTCGTGGCGGTCGGCGTTCTCGAAGAAGCGCCACGCCAGCTCGCGCGCTTCGTCGCGCGGACCGATCGGATCGCCCATCGCGATCCAGCTCCTCCCCTGCACTCCGTACATCAGCACGGCCGTCCGAGCGTCATTCCACAGAAGCTGCTTGTCGCCGAGCAGGAGAAGAAATCCATTCGGAGATCCACACGTCCGTGCAACCGCCGCGGCGCCGTCGAGATCCGCGCCGGTCGGAGCCTCACCTTCGTCCGGCTTCGCACGCATCAGCTTGCGCACCGAGAACACGAGTGCGACCAGCGCGACGCCGATGCTTGCGCGTAAGAATCGCGGAGCATCGCCGCCGAACGAGAATCGCCACCAGAGGTCGGGCGAGTACTCGATGTGACGATACGCGAAGAAGCCGATCCATAGCGTCGACGTGAGCGTCAGCGCAATGGCCGCGATCCACGCGCCGGTGAACGGTTCATCGAGCAATGCCGTGCGTCGATAGAACTCGCGTCGGCAGGCGATCAGTCCGATGAGCATGATCGCGAGCACGAGCGCTTCTTCGTAGTCGAGTCCTTTCAACAGCGACGCGAGAATGCCCGCGCCTAACAACGATGCGGCAACGACGAATGCGCCGTTCAATCGTCGCTGCACGCCGCGCGCGAGCAGCAGCAAGCCGATACCCGCGACGCTGCCCGCGAGGTGCGCGATCTCGACGAGTGGCAGCGGCACGGAGTTGCGCAGCAGATGCACGCGCAGACGTTCGGCCGGCGTTGCGCCCGAGGTGAGCAGCACGATGCCGGCGACGAAGATGCCGATCGAGAACACCGCGGGTGCAAAGAGCGAGACGGTTTGCGTGATGCCGCGACCGAGTCGCGCGAGCTCGGCTTTGCGCCGCAGCACCGAGCCGGTCGCGAGCAGCACGCCCGCGATTGCAAGCGGCAGGAGGTAGTAGATCGCGCGAAACGCGATCAGTGCGCCCGCAAGCTCCGAGGCCGGAACACTGTCCGCGAGCAGCGAGAGCACGGCCGCTTCGAACACGCCCACACCACCGGGAAGATTGCTGATCACACCCGCAACTTGCGCGCCGAGAAACACCGCGAGTGCAGTGAGAATCGAGACGCGATTCACCGGGAGCACCGCGGTGAACACGATCGCGGCGCACAGCCAGTCGAGGCAGGAGACGGCGAGTTGCGCGAGCGCGACGCGTCGCGCGGGCAGCGCGAACTGCCATTTGCGAAGCGCGATCGATTGCTGTCCACGCGCGAGCACGAACGCGAGGTACGCGATCGGAATCACGAGGAGCAGCGGTCCGACGAATCGCGGCAAAGTCAGCGGTGCGAACGTAAGGATCGTTCCGGCGAGCGTGAGGAAGCCGAGCCAGAAGGCGACGCCCGCGAACGCGATGATGCGCGCGGTGTCGACCGCATCGAGGCCCCACGAGGTGTACAGCTTGTAGCGCAGCGATCCGCCCGCGAGTCCCGATAAGCCGACGTTGTTGGAGACGGCGGACGAGACGAAGGATGCAAATGCGATTCGTCCGAAAGATAAGTGGGGCGGCACACGGCTATGCGGAGCGCCGGCGCCATCGCCGGCTGGATCGGCGACGCCATCGTCGCCGTCAATCGATCGACGCGGGCGTGGCGCCCGCGATCCAGCCGACGATGGCGTCGGCGCTCCACGTCCACGAACTGCCAGCAAGTCCACCACCATGAGCGCGAAGTAACTGCCGAACGCGC
>JBQCJC010000366.1:0-8277 GCA_051953135.1 Thermoanaerobaculia bacterium
CTTCCGGATCAGGCGGATTCCTGTCCGGAATGCGGCGTGTACGCGGGCGATCTCTTCGATGGAAAGATCAAGCGCGAGAAGAAGCCGCTATCCGCGGGTCTTCTCGCGCTTTTGCTGCTCGCGATCATCGGGACGGGTTACGCGGTCTGGTTCAACCGCTATCGCAAAGATCCGGAGACCGCGAAGCCCGAAGCGCCGCCGACGCGCGTCGTGAAGGATCGTCCCGGCGCATCGGAGAAGCCGCGCAATGCGAAGCTCACGCAGGCGGAGGCGATTCGCATTCTGGTCGCGCATCTCGTCGAGACGCGCGGTGTGAAGCGCGAGTGCGTCGTGGTGATGGGCGAGGGGTATCGCGACGACACGTATCGCTTCACCGCGTTCAATCACTGCGACAAGACAAGGATGGGGAAGTGGCAGGTGAGCGGGAGAACGGGGAAAGTGAAACAGTGAAGGGCGGACTCGTGTCCGCCCCTCACTCGATTACTGATCTTTCGATTACTGATCTTTCTTCGCGGGAGTCACTTCATCCAGCGTGAGCACGCCGTCCGCGTTCTTGTCTTTGTTCTTGAACGAGTGCTCGGTGCCGCGCCACTCATCGGTCGTGATCTGACCGTCGTTGTTCACGTCCATCTGCTTGAAACGCGCTTCGGCGTTCGCGGTCGCATCCTTGCGCGCGCCGCGCTGATTGTCGTCCGCGGACAACACGCCGTCGTGATTGCGATCGAGACGCGCGAACGCCGCGTCGTCACCCGCGAACTCTTTTCGCGAGATCACACCGTCGCCATCCTTGTCCTGCTTGTTCAGGCGTGCGTCCGTGGTCTTCGGATGCGTCAGCGCGTCTTCGAGCTCGGACTGCGTGATGACGCCGTCGTAGTTGCCGTCGTAGCGATCGAATGCCGCGGGCGTACCGCCGTACTCGGCGCGCGAGATGCGGCCGTCTTTGTTGTGATCGAAGCGATGGAACGCCGCCTTGACGTCCGCTTTCACTTGAGCCTGCTCATCCGCGGTCGGTGCCGGATCGGCAGCGAAAACCGGAACGGCCATACCGGCCACGAGGAAAAGCGACGTCACGAGGGAATGGGTGTTCTTCAAAAGGGCCTCCGTTTCTGACTTCCGGACCTGTGACGCGAAGGGTACCTCATTGGTTTCGGCCGGCACGGCCGGCAGCGCTCGTGGTGATGCTCTGTGGCGAGCAACGCGGCGTCAGGCGGCCGGGACCGATTCAATCGGAGCACTTGCGGATTCGCCGCGTCGCATCGCGAGCGAGCCGCCGTAGGTCATCTTCCGCCACAACCATTCGACCGGGCCGAAGCGGTAACGCTCGAGCCACCAGCGGCTCGCGAGGACTTGCATCACGTAAATCACGATCGTGAGCGGCAGAAGAATCGCGGGACCGGCTTGGCCGAAGAAGCCGAGGCCGTAGTTGTAGAAGATCAGCGTTCCGATAATCGATTGGAGGAGGTAGTTCGTCAGCGCGGTGCGTCCGAGGGGTGCGAAGACGCGCAGTCGGCGATGCCATGCAGGATCGTGCACCAGCACGACCACGGTGCAAACATACCCGAGGGAGAGCAACGGGGTGGCGAATGTCGCGACGGTCCAGAGGAGCAATTCGCGAAACTCAGTCGGCATCATCGGCGGCTCCGCGATCCAGCGAATCGACGTCACGATGACATTCCACGATGCGCCGAGGGCGATGCTCCACAGCGCGATGCGTCGATAACGCGGCAGCGATTCCGGCGCAGGCATGAAGAACCGTTTGCGCCACGCGTAAACGCCGGCGAGAAACAATCCGAGCACCTGGACGCTGAAGAACGGAAAGAACGAGTAGTTGTATTGGATGACTTCCGACGCGCGCTGCTGCTGAATCTCCCACCACGAACCGTTGGCCATGATCTCCGTCGCGTTCGCAAGCTCCGCTGGCGTCGCCTCGGGGAAGCCTCCCGGACCGTTGCCGAATTGCGCGGCGAGATACGCCATCGTGATCAATAGCAGCGGGAACAGCAGACATGCGATCGCCCAGATCGCGATGGTCTTGTCGCGGCGTTTGCGAAACGCGAGCAGCACGAAGCCGATCAGCGCGTACGCGAGCAGGATGTCGCCCCACCAGATCAGCAGGCCGTGGATCAATCCGAACAGCAGCAGAATGCCGAGCCTGCGCGCGTACGTCAGCGCGAAACTGCCGGCGCGGGTGATCGCGCGATCGAACTGCACCGCGAAGCCGAGGCCGAACAGAAACGCGAAGATGTTGATGAACTTCCCCTGGATGAACGTGTCGATGAACGCCTGCGCGAGCCGGTCGTGAAACGCGAGCCAGTACTTCGCCGGTGCAAAGTACGCGGCGGCAGGACCGGCGAAGCCGCGGATGTTCGCGGCGAGGATGCCGAAGAGCGCCATGCCGCGAAGGATGTCGAGCAACTCGATACGCTCGGAGGAGGCGACAGGACGCAAAGACTCGGCAGGCAGTGCTTCCGCAACGACGGCAGTGCTTTCTTCGGTCATTCAGTTTGTCCTCAGGGAAGGGAGTAATTGTACTTCTCAGTACGAAGCGGAAGCGCGATCGGATGGGAGCGCCGGCGCCTCCGCCGGCTGGACCGGCGGCGCCTTCGCCGCCGTCGCTGTACGTTTGCATCACGTTTTGCCGACGTTGCAAAGTCTTTTGCACTACGACGTGAAGCAGGTGGTCACGAGCGCGGAGGATCGCGCGGTGCGGGACGAAAACGCCCGCGACGCTTTCGGCGCTGCGGAGAGCTCGTAAGAAACGTAAGTGATGGGAAGTGAGGTGCTTCCGCGTTCGCTAGCACCACGCCCGCATTCGCATGCCCGTTACAACTGCGTCGGGTAATGGATGTTGTTGGACGTTAGACGTAACTGCTGCATTCGCGATGTGTTGCGCAATTCGGTTTGGTCGCTGGCGTGATTGATACGTGCGCACGGTTTGCAAAACGCTCGGCAATCGCTGCGAGTTCATTCGGCAGAAGACTTCGAGCATTTACAGTCGCAGAACGCGGGCGCGGCGCCCGCGATCCAGCCGGCGATGGCGCCGGCGCTCCGCTACAGTACGGCGCGCAAATGGATCCGCTAACCCACACACTCGCCGGCGCGAATCTCGCGGGCACGCGACTCGGTGGAAAGACGCGTCTCGCCACGGCCGCACTCGTCATCGGCGCGAATCTTCCGGACGTCGATTCGATCCTCTACTTCACCGGCCATGAGGATCTTGCGCTCTCGTTTCGTCGCGGCTGGACGCACGGCGTGCTCGCGCTGCTCATCCTTCCGTGCATTCTCACCGCGCTGCTGATGCTCTACGACCGCGTGCGTCCGCACGAGCATCACCGCGCGAATCCGAAGTGGCTGCTGCTGTTGTCGGCGCTGGCGATCCTCACGCATCCCGCGCTCGATTGGCTGAACAACTACGGTCTGCGCTGGCTGATGCCATTCGACAGGACGTGGTTCTACGGGGATTCGGTTTACATCATGGATCCGTGGCTCTGGCTGATCCTCGGCATCGGCTGGCTCGCGAATCAACGTCCCACGTTCTCCCTCGTCACCGCATGGATTCTCATCACCGCCGCGCTGCTCTACGTCGTTGCGGGACGCTCGCCGCGCTACGTCGTGGTCGTGATCGTGATCTCGATCATCATGCTCGTCGCGATGCGATGGCGCGCACCGCGTCCGCTCGCCGCGTACGCGCTGACGCTCGCGATGCTCTACATCGGCGCGCGATTGCTCGCGCATGACATGACCGAGAGTTGTGTGCGCAACGCGATCGGAACGCCCGTCGCGACGATGATGGTCTCGCCGCTGCCGATCGATCCGTTTCGCTGGGACGTCGTTGCGCAAACTGGCGACGTGTATCGCTTCGGCCGTTACTCGTGGCTCGATCGAAAACTGACGCTCGACCCGACGCCATTGCCGGTCGCGAAGGATTCACCCGAGTGGCGCGCCGCGCAACGCGATCCCTCGGTGCGCGGCTTCATGTCGTGGGTGCGTTTCCCGTGGTACGAGATTCAGCGCGATGCGAACGGCACGCGTGTGCTCGTGCACGACGCTCGTTACGCGGTACGCCGTGGTGCGAGTGGAGGATTCGGTGGAGTGGTCGTGACGCTGAATAGTGCCGGTCACTCTGGCCGGCCGTCGCTGCCTCGACGGCCGGCCCAGCCAAGGTAGGAGAGGGAGAGGGAAAACGATGACGCTGCCACGCGCAGCACCATCGACGGGAAGTATCGTCAGCACTGCTTACAAACTGCTTACCGATGCGCGGTTCGTGCCTGAAGCAACGGACCGGTGTTGTTCACGACCGGCGGCAACGTCTTCAGGTATCGATAGATCGCCTGCAGATCCTCGGTGCTCATGCGCTGATAGGAACGCCACGGCATGTGCGATCCGGGTTGGCCAACACCCGCCTGAAATCGTCCAACGAACTGCTCCTCGGACCACGACGCGATGCGGCCGGTCTGCGGATCCGGCGTGAGATTCGGCGTCACGAACATCTTCGTGCCGTCCTCGTCGCTCGGCATCGTGTTCCCGCCCGAGAACTTTGCGTTGAGATACGAGCCATCGAGCGGCGAGCGCTTCGTGTGACACGTCGCGCAGACCGCGACGTTGTTCGCGAGATACCTGCCGCGCTCCACCGTCGCACCCGATGCGGGACTCTCGTGCGGCGGCATCGCCGAGGGACCGATCGGCTTGATCACGAATGCGAGCAATCCCTTGCCGACGAGATTCAACTGATTCTTCGGAATCTCTTTGCGCACCGGCTGCTGCGAGAGAAGAAACGACACGATCGCCTGCAGATCGGAATCGCTCAGCTCATGAAAATCCATGAACGGCATCGCCGCGCGATTGTCGTGATGAATGCCGTAGCGAATGAAGCGCGCGAGCTCCTGCGGCGTGCGCTTGCCGATTCCGGTTTCGGGATCGGGCGTGAGATTCGGTGTGTAGACGACGCCGAACGGCAGCTTGAATTCGTTCGCGCCGGTGAGCGGCGGCATCTCGCCGCGACGCACGGCCTCGTGCTGCGATGCATCCGTGTGGCAACTGACGCAGTGTCCCGGACCGTACGCGATGTAGCGACCGGTCTCGATGACACGCGGATCTTTGCTCGCGGTGATGTTCGGATACGGAGCATCGAACTTGCGGTCCGCGCGCGCGACGATCACGCCGGAGAGAACGAGCAGCAGTCCCGCAACGATGGCCGATCCGATGACGAAGACCTTGCCGATTTTGCGAAGCATCAGCGCTGCTCTCCGCCGTCGCCGGTCAGTGCAACGAAAACCATCAGTGCCAGTCCCATCAATCCGATCGCGGTCATGGTGTTTTTCCTTTTCTGCGTACTACGTGATTCGTAGTGCCGCGGATTCAAAAGGAAGAGCACTTACGGCGCGCTTACGGTGAAGACGGCGAGTGATTACGACGAGAGCTTCTTGAAGAGAGCGCGCGTCTCGGGTTCCGGCTCTGCATCGAGCTCGCGCTTCAGCACTTCGGTGAGTCGTCGATACACGCGCGACGCACCGGCGCTGTCGCCTTCTTTCGCCAATGCGCTCATGAGGTTACGCGCGGCTTCCTCATCGAGCGGATCGAGTGCGACGAGGCGCTGCCACGTGTCGGTCGAACCGGTGAGACGACCGAGTGTCGCGAGCGCGTTCGCATAGACGTCGCGCAAGCGATCGCGAACGTCGAGATACCACTCGCCGCCGGTGGCGTTTGCGAAGAAATCCCCGCGATAGAGCTCGACGGCACGCGCGAGTCGCGCCGCATCTTTCGCGCGAACGGCTGCTTTCGCCTCGCGCTCGAACGTCACCGCATCGAAGTCGATGCCGGGCTTCAGCACGTACGACTCGCCGCGCGCGAGCACCCAGTCCGCATCGCCGAGAGCTTTGCGGAGACGATGCACGGTCACGTGAAAGTTGTTGCGCAACTTCGCGGGATCCGCATCCGGCCACAGCGCGAGGCCGATCTGCTCTTTCGTCGCGCCGTTCGGATGCATGAGCAGCAGCAACAGCAGATCGCGCGGGGAGCCGATGTCGACTGCTTTTCCATCGCGCTCGACTTCGAGCGGACCTAACGCGCGCACGCGCAGCGGTGGCGCGCCGGATGCGCGCTCGATCGCTTCTTCCGCAAGAGCGACCATCTGGTCGTACGTCATCGCCGCGCCGGATGCGAGTGCGATGCGCAGACGCTGATCGTCGATTGCCTCGCGAATGCGTTCGTCTTTCTGTTTTTCGAACGATGCGGGGCGCGCGGCGCGTGCGCCGAGGTGCATCCATGCGGCGGCAGCGGCGGCGAGGAGACGCGTGCCGGTTTCGGCATCGCCCGTGTCGAGCAGCGCGAGGCCAATGCCTTCGATCGCCTGCGTAAGCCCCCAGCGATCGTCGCTGTTGCGATGCATTTCGAGCGCGCGCGAAAGATGACGCAGCGCTTCGTCGCGCTTGCGCTCGTGCAACGCGAGATGCCCGAGCACCGTGAGCGGATGCGCGATCGCAGGAGGCGACGAGGTGCGCTCGCCGATCGACATTGCCTCTTCGAACGACGCGCGTGCTTCCGCGAGATCGCCGCGCAGTTGGGCGGAAAGTCCTGACCAGTACAACGACACCGCAAGTGCGAGCGGCGAGTCGATGCGCGCGATGCTCTGCGCTTCGGCGAACGCCTGCTGCGCCGCTTCGTGATCGCCGTCCGTGAATGCCAGCGATGCAGCACGCAGCGTCAGCGGCATCGGCAGCGCGTCGTAATCGTTCGCGCGCCGGAACGCATCGATCGCTTCGTCGATCATCGGGCGCACCGCGCGCCAGTCTCCGCGCCACATTGCGACATCGCCCGCGGCGACGATCGCGCGTGCGCGGATCATCGGGTCGGCATTCGCGCTGCGGGCAATGGCCGCGGTGATGCGCCGATGCGCTTCGTGAAACTGACCGCGCGCGAACCAGTACCAGTGCAGTGCGGTGACGAAGCGCAACTCGAGATTCGGATCGTGTTCTGCCCACTCGATCGACGCGCGAATGTTCGACAGCTCCTGATCGAGCAGCGCCATCGTCGGAGGATCGACCGCGCCGGCGAAGAGCTTCGGCTCCGCGATCGCGACGAGCTCGAAGAAGTAACGCGCATGACGTTCGCGCAACGCTTCGCGTTCACCCGATGCCTCGAGCTTCTCGACCGCGAACTGTCGCACCGTATCGAGCAGGCGGTAGCGCGGCGAATCGAACAACACCAGCGACTTGCCGACCAGCGACGGCAGCAACTCGAGAACGTCAACGTCTTGACCACTGCAGACCGCTTCCGCCGCTTTGAGCGTGAAGCTGCCGCCGAATGCGCCGAGGCGGCGAAAGAGAATTTGTTCTTCGTCGGAAAGGAGCCGATAGCTCCAGTCGATCGTCTCGCGAATCGTGCGATGACGCGAGATCGTGCGCGAGCCCGCGGAGAGCAGGCGAAACGCATCGTCGAGACGCTCGCCGATCTGCGCGAGGGACAGCGATTTCACGCGCGCGGCAGCGAGCTCGATCGCCAGCGGAATGCCGTCGAGCCGGCGACAGATGACCGCGACGTCGTTTGCGTCTGCTGCAAACGATGGCAACGCGGCGCGAGCGCGCGTTTCGAAGAGCAGCACCGCGTCTTCATCGGAGAGCGGCGGAACCAGCCACGTTTGCTCGCCGATGATGCCGAGACTTTCGCGTGACGTAGCGAGGATCACGGCGGCGGGACAGCCATGCAGAATCGTCTCCGCGACTTCCGCGGCCGCGTGCACGAGATGTTCGCAGTTGTCGAACACGAGCAGCAGCGCGCGATCACGAATCGTATCGACGACGACCTGCAGCACGTCGACGGAGGGCAGATCGCGTACGCCGATCGCGCTCAACACCTGCTGGCCAATCAACTCCGGATCGGTGAGCGGCGCGAGGTCGACCCATACCGCGTCGTCGAATCGCGAGGCCGCTCGATGTGCGAGCTCGAGGGCCAGACGCGTCTTGCCGCTTCCGCCCGCGCCGGTGATCGTGAGCAGGCGCGCGGTCTCGAGGAGCCGCTCGGTTTCTGCGAGCTCGCGAGCGCGGCCGAGGATGGGAGTGAGTGGCGCGGGCACCGACATGTTTTGGCGAGGGGATGCTAGCTTAGTTGTAGTCGGTTGTCGGTAGTCGGTTGTCGGGAGAACGGCTTCGCAGAAAACATGACCGACTACCAAACCCTTGACATCATCCAACTCCAGACCTATTCAATACCTCATGCCTCAACCGGACGTGGTCGAGCTGCTCCTGCAGCGCGGCATTCAGCCGTCGGCGCATCGTGTCG
>JBQCJC010000367.1:0-8690 GCA_051953135.1 Thermoanaerobaculia bacterium
ATCGAAGGCGTAACGCGTGCCTCCTTCAATCGACATTGCGTGACGACGCAAGCTGCGCGTCACGCAACGGCGGCGATGGCGCCGCCGGTCCAGCCGGCGATGGCGCCGGCGCGCCGCTCCGCCGCCTATAATACCCCCCCCCTATGAGACGCCAGCGCCTTCTCTTCGCAATCGCTCTTCCGCTCTTCGCGCAGGCTCCCTCGCCCTCGGAGTTCTTGAAACTCGACATCGGCAAGGATCGCGTGCTCGCGGACTACGCGCAGATCCGTTCCTACCTGCGCGCGCTCGACGCCGCGTCCCCGCGCGTCGAAGTCGAAGTCCTCGGCAAGACCACGCTCGGCGAAGAAATGGTCATGGCAGTGATCTCCTCCGAAGAGAACCTGCGCAACAAAGCAAAGATCAAGGAAGCCGCGAAACGTCTCGCCGATCCACGCGGACTCTCGGACGCTGACGCAGCGAAACTGATCGACAACAGCAAAGCGATCGTGCTCGTCACGTGCAACATTCACTCGAGCGAGATCGCGTCCTCACAGATGGCGATGGAGTGGGCGTACGCGCTCGCCACCGCAAACGATCCGGCGACGAAGAAGCGTCTCGACAACGTCGTGCTGCTGCTCGTGCCGTCGCTCAATCCCGACGGCCAGACCATGATCACCGACTACTACCGCAAGTACGTCGGCACGAAGTACGAGGGCGGCCGGCTGCCGTGGCTCTATCACCACTACGTCGGCCACGACAACAATCGCGACTGGTACATGCTCACGCAGATCGAGACGCGCAATCTCAATCGCGCCGTCTATCACGAGTGGAATCCGCAGGTGTTCGTCGACGAACATCAGATGGGCACCGAAGGCCCGCGCATGTTCATCCCGCCGTTCGCCGATCCCGTCGATCCCGACGTGCATCCGCTGATCTGGCGCGAAGTGAACATGATCGGCGCGAACATGGCGCTGCGCCTCGAGCAGGCAAACAAGAGCGGCCTCATTTACGGCTACTCGTTCGATGCGTACTGGCTCGGCGGCACGCGCAACACCGGCTGGTGGAAGAACGTCACCGGCCTGCTGCTCGAGATCGCATCGGCGCGCATCGCCTCGCCGATCTACGTCGATCCGAGCGAATTGCGCGGCGGCACGAAGGGACTCGTCGATTACAAAGCGACGATCAATCATCCGAACCCGTGGAAGGGCGGATGGTGGCGCATGCGCGACATCATGGATTATGAGCGCATCGCCTCCGATGCGTTGCTGGAGCTCGCGTCCGATCGTCGCGAAGATCTGCTGCGCAATCTCTACACGCGCGCACGCACCGCGGTCGCAAGCGAAAAGTCGCGCGACGCGTATCGCATCCCGAAAGACCAGCGCGACTGGCCGACCGCACAGCATCTCGCGTGGCTGATGAACGAGCACAACGTCGAAGTGCGTCAGGCCGCGAACGGCGATTACTGGATTCCGCTCGCGCAGCCGTACTCGAAATTCGTGCACGAGTTGATGGAACCGCAGCGTTATCCCGAAGTGCGGTTGCAGCCGGGTCGCGACATCCTGCGGCCGTACGACGTCGCGACGTGGACGCTGCCGCTGCAGTTAGGCGTGACCGTCGAGCGCGCGATGATGCCGGAGAACACGACGCGCGTTACGCAGGTCACGCCCGATCGCAAAGAAGTGCTCGTGCGCGGCGACAAGCTCGCGCGCAAACCGCGCGTGGCGACGTACAAGCCGTGGTCCGCATCGATGGATGAAGGCTGGACGCGCTGGCTGCTCGAATCGAACGGCGTCAGCGTGAAAGGTCTCTCGCCGCAGGACGTGCAGAAAGGTCTCGCCGGCTACGACGCGTTCATCCTCGCCGACATCGGCAAAGACGTCATCGCCACGGGACGCCGTCGCGTCGGCGAAGGCTCGATGCGTTACGACGAGGAGATGCCGCCGGAGTATCGCGGTGGTCTCGAGAAATCGGGCGCGGATGTGTTGCGCAAGTTCGTGAGCGATGGTGGAACGCTGCTCGCGTTCGGCGATTCATGCGAGTACGTGATCGATGAGTTCAACATCCCGGTGCGCAATGCGCTGGCGAATGTGAAGAGCGATGACTATTCGAATCCGGGCTCGCTCGTGCGATTGAAGATTCGTCCCGATCATCCAGTCACGACCGGCATGCCGTCCGAGACCGCGGCGTTTCTCGATTCGCCGATCGCGTTCGAAACGACGGCACCCGCGAGCGACATGCAGCGCTGGGTGCTGGCGACGTATCCCGAAGACGATGAGGACGTTCTCCTCTCCGGCTGGATCCTCGGCGCCGACAAGCTCACGCGCAAAGCGGCGGTCGTCGCGGTGACGTACGGCAAGGGCAGGATCGTGCTGTACGGATTCCGCCCGCAACATCGCGGACAAACGCACGCAACGTTCCCGCTGGTGTTCAACGCGTTGTGGTGGAGCGTGCAGTAACGGAGCGCCGGTGTCCACACCGGCTGGTCCGGCGGCGTCATCGCCGCCGTCACAACGGCGACGCGGACGTCACCGGGCCAGCCGACGATGACGTCGGCGCTCCTCCTCAAATCATCTCGATCGCCTTCACGTCTTCCGCGCTCAATTCCCAATCGAACACATCGAGATCCTCGGCCATGTGCCCCGCATCGGTCGTGCCGGTGAGGGGCAGCATGCCGATCTGAATCGCGAAGCGAAAGACGATCTGCGCGGGCGTGCGTTGCACGCGATTCATCACATCGCGAAACGCCTGACTACGGATCTCCGCAATGTTTGCGGTGAGCAGAGAAAAACCCTGATAGATGATTCCGTTCTGTCTGCAGAACGCGCGCACCTCGCCATCCCATCGCGTGCGCGCATAGCAGCGGTTCTGCACGAATTGCGGTTTCACGTGCGCGGTGGTGACGAGCGCTTCGAGTTGATCGATGGCCACGTTGCTGATGCCGAGGAAACGCGTTTTGCCGGAAGCGTGAAGATCTTCCATCGCCTCCCACGCCTCGTGATCTTCGGCTCCGAGTCCGCGACGTCGTGAAGGCCCGTGCAGCACGAACGAATCGAGAGTCGTGATGCCGAGGTGATCGAGAGAACTGGCGAAGGATTGCTGCACCTGCGTCGTGATGCTCGCCCGCGCGTCGTACGGAAGACGATGATCCTGTCCCGGACGCGACGTGAACTTCGTCTGCAGAAAAAGATCGTCGCGCGTCACGAGACCATCGCGAATCGCCGACGCGATCGCCGCGCCCACTCCCGCTTCGAAGTAATGCTTCCGCTGATTCGCGGTATCGATTCCGCGGAAACCGCTCTCGATCGCAAGTCGCGTCAATCGTTCCGTCTGATCTTCCTTCCACGCGGTGCCGTAGAGAAATGGCGGGATGTCAGGCATGCGACGCATTGTATTGCCGCTACACTCACTCTCATGCGAGCCCGCATCTTTCTCGCACTCATGCTCGTCGTCACATCGCTCGACGCGTCACCACGCCGACGCGCGGTCAACAAACCATCGGTCGATCCAGCGAGTCCGGAAACGTGGCTCGCGCAAAACGCGCATGTGTTACTTGCGAAGGAACCGGTGCCGTACATCCACGACCTCGCACCGCTGAGCGACATCGTCGGCGACGCCAGCATCGTCGGCCTGGGTGACGGCACGCATGGAACGCGCGAGTTCTACACGATGAAAACGCGCGTCATCGAATTCCTCGCGCGCGAGATGGACTTCGATCTCGTCGGATTCGAAGGACCCTTCCCGCTCATGAATCGCATGAACGCGTACATCAACGGCGAGCCTGGCGATGCGCGTGCGCTCGTGCATGCGATGCGAACGAACAACTACCTCTTCTTCGACGTCGAAGAATTCGTCGATCTCCTCGAATGGATGCGGCAATACAACGCGACGCGCGGCAACCGGCGACCGCTGCAGATCGGCGGCTTCGACATTTTCGAGTCCTACAGTGCGGCACGCGATGTCGTCGCGTACCTGCGCACCGTCGATGCGCCCGCGGCGACGACTGCGGAAACACTCTATTCGTGCATCACCGAAACGCAGATGGTCGTGAACGGCACTTGCGGCGCTGCCGCGGACTCGGTCTTCAATGCGCTCGCATCGAAAGAATCCGTTTACGGCGCGACTCCCGCGTATCACGACGCATTGCAGAGCGCACGCACGATTGTCCAGACCGCAACGCCTGCCGGCTATGAGCGCGACGAAGCGATGGCGCTCAACGCCGAGTGGTTGCGCGAGCATCACAGCGCGACGAAGAAAGCGATCCTGTGGGCGCACAACGCGCACATCGGAAAGACCGACACGGCGTTCATCCCCTGGACTCCGATGGGTGAGCTCCTCGTTCGCAATCACGGCGATGACTACGTCGCGATCGGCACGCTCACCGCGGCGGGATCGCTGCTGCAGTGGGATAACCGTTCCCTGCTGCCGGCAGTCGTCACGCTGCCCGCGCTGCAACCCGACAGCCTCGAAACCGATCTGCGCAAACATGGCGCACCGTTTCTGCTGATTCCGTTGCGCAACGCGCCTGCATGGCTCGCGGCGGCGCGTCCGTACAACACGGCCGGCACCGCGGACGAGGTGCGACACACGCTCGCACTCCCGCCGCAATTCGATGCCGCGATCTTCATCGACACGACCACGCCGCTGCACGACATTCCGGATTGATGGACGTACTATTTGCCGCATGAGCACAACGGAAGGCACCAGCATCGGCGAGATGGCCGAGTCGATCACCGAGAACTTCACGAACCTCACGAAGCTCATCACCGCCGGCAGCTACGTCGCGGGTCTCGGCTTCTCGATCGGCGCGATCATGAAGTTCAAACAGCACAAGGACAATCCGACGCAGGTGCCGATCGGCACACCCGTGTTGATGTTGTTCGTCGGCGCCGCGCTGCTCTTTCTGCCGAGCGTCGTCGAGACGCGCGATGGCTACGACAACATGAAGTCTTAGCAGCGGAACGCCGGCGCCCTCGCCGGCTGAGTACGCGCCGTCTCGGCGCCGGGCGGCGGGACGCCGCGTGCTCAGCCGCCGGGACGGCGGCGTTCCGCGAGCAAACAAACATCCGATCGCGACGCTCATTCGTAGGTGATCGATGCCGTCGCTCATCCTCTGGTTGCTCGCTGCGCTCGCGCTGCCGTTCTCGAACGGACGCATGGCCATCGCCGTCGTTGCGTTTCTCGCGCCCGCGTTGATGCTCGCGTTCATGCGACGCGCGAAGCACATGTTTCTCGCCGGCTGGCTCGCGACCAGCGTCGCGTGTTTTGTCTGGTGGTGGACCGTGTTTCCGCTGCGCGGCCTCGCGTACGCCATCGCATCGATCGTCTTCGGTCTCATCGCGCTGACGCCGTATCTCATCGATCGCGCGCTCGCGCCGCGCTTACATTCGCTCCTCGCCGTGCTCGTGTTTCCGAGCGCGATGGTGACGCTCGAAACGCTCACGATGCTCTTCAGCCCATTCAGTTCGTGGGGATCGATCGCGTACACGCAGTTCGATTTCCACGCGCTGATGCAACTCGCATCGATCACCGGACTCGCGGGCATCACCTTCGTGGTGTGCCTCTTCGCGTCGGTCGTGAATTCGCGTTCGCGCATCGCGTACGTCGCGTACGCGGTGGTGATGCTCGCGTGTGTTGCCTTCGGCACCACGCGCTGGTCCTTGCACAAAGGAGAGCTGCACATCACCGCGATCACGCCGCGCATTCCGACGTACACCGTTCGCGGCGAAGCGGCCAACGTGCCGATTGCCGCCGCGCTGCAGAGCGTGCGCAAACAGCAGCAACTCAGCAACGATGGCTGGGCGGCGTTCCGCACGCGTGCTGCCGCCATCAACACGGAGTTGCTGAACGCCACGGAAGCGGAAGCACGGAAGGGTGCGGAACTCGTGGTGTGGTCGGAAGGGGCGGGCATCGTCGAAAGGAACGACGAGCGGCAACTGCTTCGCGCGATCGGTGACGTCGCGCGACGGACGAACGCGTACATCCTCGCCGCGTTCCTGACGCTCGACGCGCGCGGCAGCAGCACGTTCGAGAACAAGAACGCGCTCATCGATCCGCAAGGCCGCGTCGTGTGGACGTATCGCAAAGCGCGGCCGGTGCCGGGCATGGAAGCGTGCGTACCTGGTGACGGACGAATCCCCGTCGCGCCAACGCCATTCGGACGCATCGCGACGGCGATCTGCTTCGACATGGATTTCCCTCGCCTGCTACGCAACACGGATGCGGATCTCTATCTCGTCCCCGCCGATGACTGGCGCGAGATCACGCCGCTGCATTCGCGCATGGCCGCGTTCCGCGCGGTCGAGCAGAGCGTGGCCATCGTGCGCTCGACGAGCAACGGGCTCTCCGTCGTCGTCGATCCATTCGGCCGCGTGACGTCATCAGCGAATTACTTCGACGGCACGCGCGTGATGCACGGAACGATTCCGTTGCCCGCTGGCGCACCGTCGATCTACGCGCGCATCGGCGATGTGTTCGCGGGCGCGATCGCGATTGTGTTCGTCGCGTTGCTCCTGATCGCGCTGCGATCGCCGAAGGTCGTGAGGGAGTTTTCGCCCGCTTTGCGCGATCTCCAATAAAGACAAAGCGAGAACCCGCGCCCCGCCGGCTGGATCGGCGACGCCTCGTCGCCACCCCAGATGTCCCCCACGGCATCGTCGACGCCGTCGGTCCAGCCGGGAGGGTGCGGGTTCTGCGCATCAATGGAGATCAGCATGAAAACTCTTCGAGCTCTGCTCGTCGTCTGCGTATTCGCGGCGGCGGCTCTTCCGCTTTTTGCAGAAAACGAATCGATCGCACTCCCCGACCTCACTCCCGCCGAGTGGTTCGACGGCAAGATGGGCGGCACGTTCGGCGCAAAGACCGTTACGGCATTCGCGAAGAGCAACCGAGTCGCGATTGGCGGGTTCCGCGTCGTGTTCGTCACGCACAACGAAGCGCGCGCATTCACCGGCGCGACGTATTTGCCCGGCGGTGTCGAGCGCGGCTCGGCACGCGCGAAGATGGAAGTCGATCTGCAAGTCGTCGACGATGCAACGATGCAGGCGATCACCGATCGCGCGTACGAGCGCTTCGTCGCGCAACTGAAAGCCGCGGGGCGCGAAGTGGTGACGCCCGACGAGATGAAGTCGACGTGGGGTGAGTTCAAAACATCGACCGCGCCGATGCCGGTCGATGTCGGTTTGCTCAAGGGCAAGGCGTTCACGCCGACCGGTCTTCCGCTGTGGTGGCAGGTTGGCGACGCCTGGGGCGACGCCGGCCTCGGGCAAAAGAACATGCGCGCGTTCAACAAACAATCGGAAGCGTTGAAAGCGCCGATCTCCATCGCGCCGATGATCGTCATCGATTTCGCGCACATGGAGTCGAGCGGTAACCGGAGCGGCTTGCTGCGCCGCAGCGCCGATGTCGGCGCGTCACTCGCGATGAGCGTGCCGACGTTCACGACTCGCGTCGTGCGCGCCGAGCAGACGCGCTACGGCGGGATCGTGTTCAAAGGCGACGACGGCGCGCTGACGATGACGAAGGCGCTCGATACGGACATCGAGTTCGCGGAGTTGTTCGCGGTCGATGAAAAAACCGGAACGGTGCTGTCGTGGTCCGGCGCGGATCACAAATCGAAGAGGTCGAAGAAAGTCGCGAAGACGACGAATGAGGCGTACACGGCGGCCGCGGATGCAGTGCTGACGCAGGCGACGGGCGCGTTCGCAAAATTGTTCGTGAAGTGATCGATTGAAAACGCGTGGAGCGCCGAGGCGCTCCACGGTTCAAACTCCTGCCGCGATGCGATCGGCCAATTGGCCTAACGCCGCATTCATCGCCACCACGACCTGCTCGCTTTCGAGCGATTGCATCGGCACTTCGATGCGCTCTTTCGCCACGCGCCCATCGACACTCCACTGCGCGTCCAGCACAAAGACTGGCTCCGGTCCCGGCGCGAGCTCGCCGAACGTCACATAAATCCCGCGCATCGTGGCCGGCTTCGCCTGTCCCGGCAACACGACCAATCCTTCAGGCAAGCGATTCGCGAGATCGAATGCGAGCGTGTGAATGACCATCTCTTCGAGTGGTGCGGTCCATTGATTCGTGGCACGCAGCTCGACTTGTTGATTCGTGTCGCGCACGAAGATGTCGCGACGATCGAGTCCCGGCGGCAACTCCACGCCTTCGATGCCGATCGGCACGCCCGACTTCTGCACGCGCGTTCCCGGCACCGGCTGCAGCGAATAGAACGTGTTCTTCGTGCGCGAGAAAAATCCGCAGCCGCCACACAGCAGCAGCGCGATCGCGACCAGCCGTCTCATTTCGGTCTCCCCTTCAACAACGAGTCCGGATTCTCGGTGAGATACGACGCGAGCGCGCGCACCGCTTCCGCCGCGCGCGTGAGCTCGCGGATCAATTCCGCAACGTCGTAGTTCTGCTTCTGTTGCGTGCCCAGCAATCCCTGCGCGCTCTTCGCCGCGGCTTCCGCGGAATCGGCCGCATTGCGCAGCGACTCGACTATCGGCCCGACGTTCTCGCCGGTGATCTTCGAGATGCGCTCGATCTCCGCGAGCGAACGATTCAGTCGCTGGATCGATTGATCGAGCGCGGGATCGTTGACGAGCGTGTTCAGTCGCGCGGATGTGCTGCGCAGATTCGAAGCAATCTCGCGCAACGGCAATCCGCGAACGGTGTTCGCGACATCGTTGATCGCCGCGAGCGTGTCTTCGAGTCCG
>JBQCJC010000368.1:0-6604 GCA_051953135.1 Thermoanaerobaculia bacterium
GCCATCGGTATACCCGCGACCCGATTCTCCGCCCGCAAAACGCGTGACCGTGTACTGAGCGGAAGCTGAAAACGCGAGAAGGCCGACGAAAAGCGAACGCAGGATTCGTTTCATTGAGTGGACCCGGAGTTGATGGTAATACATCGCTCCGGAACTGCACCCATGCGTCCTACTGCTTCTTCTTCGTCTGCGCCTTCACTTCGGCCTGCGCTTCGCGGCCTTCCTTCTGCAGCTTCGCGCCCGCGGCTTCCGCTGCTTCGCCCGCGCCCTGCTTGATCCCCTGACCCACTTCGCGAGCACCGGCGGCGACGCGCTGTCCCGCATCCGATTCCTTCACCTGCTGCGCGCCCTCGCGAATTTGCGCCCCTGCGTCCTTCGCGCCTTCCTTCACGTCCTGCGCAGCTTCGCGTGTCTCGCGCGCGGCTTCAGCGGTGGCAGTTTGGGTTTCCGCGGTCGGCTCGACTTTGCCTTTGTCATCGACCTGACATGCGGCAAGCAGCGCCGCGACCAGAATGAATGAAAGGTGTTTCATGCAGACGAGCGAAGCAATTCGCTCTCCAGCTCGCGACGACCGCACCGATGGAGTTGCCGCACGTGCCTCAGCGAAGCAACCAGCGCTGCCGGCCGTGACGGCGAGAAACATTTCGCCGTTCAGTCAGGTTTGTGACCTGACCATGGAAACTCAGGATCGCATCATTCAGGGAATGGCTGTCGAAGGCCACTTCCGCGTGCTCGCGGCGCAGACGACCACGGCCGTCGAAACCGCGCGCGAGATCCTCGACCTCTCGCCCATCGGCGCCGAAGCGTTAGGCCGCGCGATGACCGGCGCGGTGCTGCTCGCGCGTCTCCTCGCGAAAGACGTGCGCAATCAATACGTCACGCTCCGCTTCGAAGGCGACGGTCCCCTCGGCACCGTCATCGCCGACGGCACCATCGCCGGCGGCGTGCGTGGCTACGTGGAAAACCCAGCGCCCGAGGAAGTGATGGATGTGGAGAGCGCGATCGGGAATGGTAGCCTCACCGTCGTGCGCGGCGTGCCGCCGAGCGGCAAACCGTACACCTCGCAGATTCTTCTCGGCGGCTCCGGTATCGCCACCGATCTCACGCGCTACCTCATGCGCTCCGAGCAAATCGCATCCGCGGTCATGTTAGGCGTGCTCAACAAACGCGACGGCGTCGCCGCATCGGGAGGCATCGTCATTCAGTCGTTTCCCGGCGCACCCGAAGACGCGATTCAAACGATCGAGAAGCGCGTGCGCGAAGCACCGTCGCTCAGCTCACTGCTCGAGAAGATGGAGATCGAAGAAGCCGTCGCCACGATCCTGCACGGCGCCGACTACAAACAGATCGACGCAGGATTCGTCGTGCCCGTGTCGTACTCCTGCCAGTGCAACCGCGATCGCGCACTCGCGCCGCTGGCGATGCTCGGCCAGGACGACATTCGCGAAATGATCGACGAAGGCGGCACCGAAGTTCGTTGCCAGTTTTGCGGACGGCGATACCAGTTCTCGTCGCAAGATTTGTTGCCGCTCACGGCGACTCACGATTCGTAGCCGTGTCCGCCGATAGCACGTTCGTGCGCTTAACGACACGACTGCTAAAGTCTCGCCCCGCATGAAATCGGTCATCACCGGAACCGGCATCGGCATTCCGAAGAACGTCGTCACGAACGATGCGCTCGCGCGCATCATGGACACCTCCGACGAATGGATTCGCACGCGCAGCGGCGTCGAGCAACGCCACTACGTTGACGACGGACAAGGCTCCGCCGATCTCGGCGCCATCGCCGCCCAGGCCGCGCTCAACGCCGCGGGTAAAAGGAAGAACGACATCAACGCCATCATCTTCGCGACGATGACACCGGATCACTTCTTCCCCGGCAACGGCCCGATCCTGCAGGCGAAGATGGGATTCCCTGAATCGATCCCCACCTTCGACATCCGCCAGCAGTGCTCTGGATTTCTCTACGGACTCGATCTCGCCGACTCGCTCATTCGCAGCGGCAAATACAAACGCATTCTGCTCATCGGCGCCGACGTCCACTCGCCGTTCATGCCGTGGCAGAACGGCTGGGCCACGACCATCGGCCAGGAATCGCGCGAAGTCACGAAAGAGGAGTACGACGCCAACACCGCGATTCGCGATCGCACGGTTCTCTTCGGCGATGGCGCCGGTGCGGCCGTCATCGAGGGCACCGATGATGATCGCGGCCTGCTCACGACGAAACTCTTCACGAACGGCGCGAACGTCGAAGCGTTGTACGTGCCCGGCGTCGGCTTTCGTCATCGGCCGTTCGTCACGCACGAGCAGCTCGACAACAACGACTTCATTCCGGTCATGGAAGGCCGCGCGGTGTTCAAGGAAGCGGTGTCGCGCATGCCGGACTCCGTGCGACAAGTTTGCGCCGCAGCGGGTGTGAGTGTCGAAGACATCGACCTGCTGCTCGTGCATCAGGCGAATCTGCGCATCATGGAAGGCGTCGCGAAGCAGCTCGGGATGCCGATGACCAAAGTGCCGCACAACATCGAGCGTTACGGCAACACCACCGCGGGCACGTTGCCGATTCTCTTTCACGAGTGCGTGAGCGATGGCCGCATTCAACCCGGCATGCTCATCTGCTTCACCGCCCTCGGCGCAGGATTGCACTGGGGCGCCGCCCTGTATCGCGCATAGCAGCGCGCATAATCATCCGAATGGCGCAGGCGCTTCTCATCTCCACACTGCTCACGATCGGCGGACTGATCGTCACGATTCTCATGGGCTATCAGGCCACGCCGGTGCACAAAGCGCAGCACATCATCGTCGCGCTCGTGACCGTCGTCGTTGGCTTGTTCTCGCAATCGATGACGATGTTCTTCTTCATCGGCACGGGCAAAGAGCTCAAGGAAAAGTCCGACCAGAACACCGACGTCGTGCAACGCACGAAAGCATTCAAATCGCAGGTCTTTCCCGCGGCGATGTGGGCGATGACCGCGATCATGGTCACGTTCATCACCGGCGGCGGCGTCGAATCGGGACGGACGCCAGTATGGCTGCACACCGTTCTGTCCGCGCTGTGCATCGTGATGTACGGACGTGCGTACTGGGTGCAGATCCGCGCGATGAACGAGAACGCGAATCTCATGGAGCGGTACCTGAAAGACTGATAAGGTTCGCGCCCGTGAGCAGCTACAAAGACTCCGGTGTTGATATCGATGCGCAGGACGAGGCTCTGCGCGACGTCAAACGAATCGCGCGAGATACCTACACGCCCGGCGTGCTCTCGGACATCGGCTCGTTCGGCGGTCTCTTCAAAGGAACGTTCGAGGGAATCGAATCCCCGATTCTCGTTTCGTCGACCGATGGCGTCGGCACGAAGCTGCGCGTTGCGCAGGCGATGAAGATTCACGACACCGTCGGCTACGACCTCGTGTGTCACTGCGTCAACGACATCCTCGTGCAGGGCGCGAAGCCGCTCTTCTTTCTCGACTACTACGCGACCGGACGTTTGCGTCCGCCGGTGATGGTCGACGTCGTGCGCGGTATGGCGCGCGCGTGCAAGGAAAACGGCGCGGCCCTGATCGGCGGCGAGACCGCGGAGATGCCGGGCTTCTACGGCGATGACGACTATGACGTCGCTGGCTTCATCATCGGCGTCGTCGATCAGAAGAATCTCATCGATGGCAAAGCCGTGCGCGAAGGCGACGTATTGATCGGGCTCCCATCTGTCGGGCTCCACACGAACGGCTACTCGCTCGCGCGCCGCGTGCTGTTCGACAAACTTGGGCACGACTATCAATCGATCATCCCCGGCATCGGCAAAGCTGGCGAAGCGTTGCTCGCGCCGCACATCTCGTATCTGAAACCGCTGCTGCCGCTCGTCGAACAACGTCTGCTGCACGCGATGGCGCACATCACCGGCGGCGGCCTTACTGATAACGTGCCGCGCGTCCTGCCGGACTCGCTCGATGCACACATCAAGCTCGGCTCGTGGCCGGTCCTGCCGCTGTTCCGCTATCTGTACGAACACGGACAGGTCGATCGCGACGAAATGCTGCGCGTGTTCAACATGGGCATCGGCATGGTGTTGTTCGTTTCGCCGGAAGATGTCGAGCGCGTGTCGAAGCACTTCGCGCAGATCGATCAGAAGTACTTCTTCATCGGCAACGTGCGCAAAGGCGCGGGACGCGTGGTGTACGACACGCCGCCGGCCGGCTTCGCGAGCTGGATCGAATGACGATGCGGCTCGCCGTTCTCCTTTCGGGACGCGGCTCGAATTTCCAGGCGATTCACGAGGCTATCGAGAGCGGCGCACTCGATGCGCAAATCGTTTGCGTGATCTCGAATCGTCCTGATGCGCCGGGCATCACTCGTGCGCGCGAGTACGGTTACGACGCACACGTCCTCGATCACAAAGCATTCGCGAATCGCGCCGCGCACGAAGCGGAAGTGCTGAAGGTGCTCGATGCTGCGAAGCCGGATTACATCGCGCTCGCGGGCTACATGCGTTTGCTGAGCGCGAACTTCGTCGAGCGCTGGCGCAATCGCATCATCAACATTCATCCATCGCTGTTGCCATCATTCCCCGGCGTCGATGCACAAGCGCAGGCGCTGAAGCATGGTGTGAAGATCTCGGGATGCACGGTGCATTTCGTCGATGAGAATCTCGACGCCGGTCCGATCATCCTGCAGCGCGCGGTGGACGTGCGCGACGACGACACCGTCGAATCCCTGAGCGCACGCATCCTCGGCGAAGAGCATCGAGCGTATGTCGACGCGCTGAAAAAACTGAGCGCAAAAAAAAGCGGCGAGCCCTAGAGCTCGCCGCTACTGCATCAGCGTACATTCCGGATCAGAACGGCAGGAACGACTTCCACCAGGACTGCTTCGCGACATCCTGCGCTGCTACTGCCGGAACCTTCGCGAGCGTCTCGTTCCCGCGCTGCACCACGATCGTCCCGATCTGCTGACCTCTCTTGATCGGAGCGGAGACCGCGTCGCCCTGGAACTTCACGCTGACACCTTTTTCCTCACCACGTTTCACGAGTGCGCGCACATCCTTCGGCGCCATCACCGGCACCGACGCCGCGCGACCTTCCTTCACCGACGCCTGCGCAATCACCGCGCCCTGCTTCACCGGCGTCAACATCTTGTAGTTCACGAACGCCTGATTCATGAGGCGGCCGGCGATCTCGAACGAGCTCTCCGGACCACGCGAGGTCTTCGCGCCCATCACCACGCAAATCAGCTCCATACCGTTGCGCTTCGCCGACGCCGTCACCGAGAAGCCGGCAGGACCGGAGTAGCCGGTCTTGATGCCGGTCGCGCCTTCGTAAAAGCGCAGCAGGCGATTCGGGTTGTAGATGCGCTCGAGTGTGCCGTTGCGAAACTCCATCTCCGGAATCACCGCGAGCTGTCGCATGAATGGATGTTTCATCAATGCCTGCCCGAGGATGGCGAGATCGCGCGCGGACATGACGTTGTTCATGCGCGGATCTTTCGGCGGCAGGCCGTGCGGATCGTAAAAGTGCGAGTTCTTCAGGCCGAGGTCCTGCGCTTTGGCGTTCATGAGATCGGAGAACGATTCGGAGGAACCGCCGATCTTCTCCGCGAGCGCCATCGCCGCATCGTTCGCTGAATGCACCATCGTCGCGATCAGGAGATTCTTCACCGGCCACACCGAGCCGGCGCGCAGATACACCTGCGAGCCTCCCATTTTCGAGGCGCGCGCCGAGATCGTGACCGGCGTGTCGTAGTGAAGATTGCCGGCCTGAATCTCATCCATCGCAATGAGCAGCGTCATCATCTTCGCCATCGACGCGGTGGGCAGCGGCTTGTCCGCGTTGTCTTCGAACAACACGCGACCGGTCGACGGCTCGACGACGTATGCGGCCGTGTAGCCCTTGGGATTGTTTGCGAGTGCGGCCGATACCGGTCCGCCTTCTTCATTCTGCGCAAGAACCGGCATCGCCATGAGCGCGATGAACAGTGCGACGAGAATACGTTTCATGTTGTCGGAACTCCTTGCTGGTCTTCGATCAGCCGGACTGCACGGCACATACCACTGTCGAGCTCAATGCTGAGCGATGTCGAGCTACTTCGCCACAGCGCGTTTTTTCGTTGCGCGAGATGTGCGGGGGATCGAACTGATGACCGTCCAATCATGCTTGTGCACGACCACCGGCTCATTCGATTTCGGCCAGAGATCGGCCGGAATGTAGTAGTACCCGTCGCCGAGAACTCGCGACTTGATGGCCAGATCGCGCATGCTTTTGCACAATCCCTTTTTCCCGCGGATCGCGCTGCGCTCGACGAAGATGCCGGTCGCCTCACCCACCCCCTGGAACACACTGATCTCCGCGCAGAGAGAATTCACCAACGTCATTGCCACTCCGTTTCGTTGATACAGCAACGCACGGATGAGGCGATAGCAAGAAGCGGCCCAATTAGGACGCGAGCCGTGATTTCGCGCTGTAGAGGAGCGCAGCGCGCGGTGGTTGTCGGTAGTCGGTTTCCGGGTGTGGGGGGGGGGGGGGGGGGGGCGGCCCCCGCCCCGGCGCGGCGCCCGGGGGGGGGGGGGGGGGGGGGGCACCACGCCCCCCCCCCCCCACCACCGAGCGGCGCC
>JBQCJC010000369.1:0-18706 GCA_051953135.1 Thermoanaerobaculia bacterium
CTCGGCCGCCCACGACGACCATGCATTCGGTTTCTAACCGCCAACCGCCAGCGCGTCGACGACGCGCGAACCGCCAACCTCGTACCCCCGACAACCAACAACCACCAACCAACAACCGACTTACAATGCCCCCACTCGTCCATGTCGCCTCGCACTGTCGCCGTTCGCATCGGTCAGATTGCGTGCACGCTCGTTCTCTTCGCGCTGTTCAACAAGCTCGGCGAGGCGTTCGTGATTGCGAACGGTGTCTCGATTCTCTATCCCGCCGCAGCGGTCTCGGTGCTGAGCTTCATGATGTTCGGGCCGTGGGCCGCGATCGGCATCATCCTCGGCACGTTTCTCACACCGTGGCACACCAACGCTGATTTCGAAGGGCTGCTGATCAGTGGCCTCATCGGATCGCTGCAGGGATTCATCCCGTGGCTCGTGTTTCGCTCGCGGCCACTCTCGCGCGATCTGCGCGACATGCGTTCGCTCGTTGCGTTCTTCACGTTCGGCGTGACGCTGAACAGCGCCGTCTGCGCGATCATCGGCAACGCGCTTGTCGTCACACGGCCCGATGACATCGCCAACGTGTGGCGCGAGGTGTTCATCTGGTTCATCTCCGACTTCTCCGCGGTGCTGCTCATCGCAACGCCGATCCTCGCATTCGGCGGCACGCTGCTGAATCGCACAACGCCGGGCCGTCCGCGCACGATCGTCAACGCGCTCGAAATCGTCAGCGTCATTCTCCTCCTCGGCTTCGCCGCGTCGTTTCTCATTCGTACAGTGCTGTTGCTCGATCCCATCGTCGAGCCGATCGCGCGTCGCAAAGTTCTCATCGTCACCTCACTCGTCGACGGCGTCGTCTTTCTCATCCTCGTGTTCGCGACCGTGATGCTGCTCTACACGATCTCGCGTCCGTTCGCCCAACTCGGCGAAGCGTTGCGGCGCATGCGCAACGGCGAACGTCCCGATGCCTCGCGCATCGACGATCGCTACGAAGAATTCCGCTCGCTCGCCGAGACACTCGAAGACACCGCGGATGAATTGCGGCATCGCGAAGAAGAACTGCGGCACCAGACCGAACGCGCGGTACGCGCATCACGACACAAGAGCGACTTCCTCGCGAAGATGTCGCATGAGCTGCGCACGCCGCTCAACGCGATCATCGGCTTCTCGGATCTGATGACCGAGCAGGAAGAAACGATCACGCGCGAGAAGCGTCTCGGCTTCCTCGAAAACGTCGGCAACAGCGCGAAGCATTTGCTGAAGCTCATCAACGACCTGCTCGACATCGCGAAAGTCGAATCCGGCAAACTCAAGTTCGAGTTGATGCAGGTCGATCTGCGACGCACCGTCACGAACACCGTGGCATCGATGCAATCGCTGTTCGTGCGCAAAAAGCAGGATGTCGAGATCGACATGCCCGACGAGCCGATGATCGCAAACGCCGACGAGGGTCGCGTCGAGCAAGTGCTGCTCAACCTGCTGTCGAACGCGAACAAATTCAGCGGCGAGAACACGCGCGTCACGATTCGCGGCTACGCGTGCGATGCGATGTGGTGCATCGATGTGATCGATCGCGGCATCGGCATCACCGACGCGGATCAGCAACGCATCTTCGAAGAATTCGAACAGGTGCAGACGCGCGGCGTGCATTCCGCCGGAACCGGACTCGGTCTCGCGCTCGCGAAGCGTTTCGTCGAAGCGCACGGCGGAGAGCTGAGCGTGATCAGCGCGGAAGGCACGGGCTCGACATTCCGAGTGCGGTTGCCGAAACAACCGCCCGCGCTCGCGTGATACCTTCCCGCCGGAATGCTCCACCTAGGCTCGATTCGCGGCACGCCCATCGACGTTGATTTCAACTTCATGATCCTCATCGTCTTTTTCGTGGCGATGAACTACAACGCGCAGCTCGGCATTCACTACGCGCTGCTGTGGATTCCGGTACTTTTCGTCAGCGTGCTGGTACACGAGATCGCGCACGCCGCCTTCTTTGGTCTCCTCGGCTTCGGTTCGAGCCACATCGTCCTCAACGGCATGGGCGGCGTGACCTACAACGACTCGCGCAACGTTCGCCCGTGGCAGGACGTGCTCATCAGCATCGCCGGTCCGTTCTCGAGCTTCGGCCTCATGTTCCTCGCCGCCTTCGCGCAGCAAACACAGATCGGTCAGACCGACAAATTTCTCAGCGCGCTCCTGCCGCTGATGATCGCCGCGAATCTCTTCTGGGGAATGTTCAACCTCATCCCTCTGCATCCGCTCGACGGCGGTCACGCGACGCGCAGCTTCTTCCGCATGTTCCTCAAAGAGCGTCAGGCGTTCACCGTCGCGACCTGGGTCGGGATCGTGGTCGGCGCCGGTGTCGTGGTTTACGCGCTCATGGGCCGCTCGATCTTCCTCGCGCTGTACGTGGCCTTCTTCATCTACATGGCCTGGCAGCGATGGCAGGATTTCCGGCAGAGCGGCATTCCGCGCGATTGATGTCTCATCGTAGAATCTGGCGCATCGCCGTACCCCAAGTCTTCGATGACCATTCATCAGCTCTTCCCGCTTGCGGGAACGCCGTCGCGACTCCTTCGGGCGCGCCACCGGCTCGCGCGATTCGTTTCGCGCGGCGGCAGCCTCTCGCATGACTCGCTGCGGACGACCGTCGCGATTCTGAAAGCGCAGCAGGAAGCGACGCTCGACGGAATCCTCGTCGTCGACAACCGCGGCACGGTCCTGTCGTACAACCGCCGCTTTCTCGAGATCTGGAACATCCCCGAATCGGTTGCCGCAAACGCGGACGACAACGAGCTTCTCGGCTACGCGGCCGAAGCTGTTTCGGATTGGGATGCGTTCATCGAGCTCGTCAATTATCTCTACGAACATCCCGACGAAACGCGCGGCAGCGACACCGTCGCGCTGAAAGACGGCCGCACGCTCAGCCGTGCGTCGATGCCGATCGTGGTCAACGAAGAGATCCGCGGCCGCTGCTGGTACTTCCGCGACATCACCGGACGCGTCAAAGCCGAGAAACTGCAGGCCGCGTTGTTCCGCATCTCGCAGCTCAGCCGCGATCTCGAATCCCTCGATGAGTTCTACGCCGCGGTGCATCGCGTCGTCGAGTCGCTGATGGATGCGAAGAACTTCATCATCGCCGAGTACGACGCCGAGCAACATCTCCTCACCTTTCCCTTCTTCGTCGACGAATTCGATCCGCGTCCCGACTTCATCAATCCGGGACGCGGCCTCACGTCATGGGTGTTGCGCACCGGCAAACCATTGCTGGCGACACCGGAAGTCTTCGAACAACTTGTCGCGGACGGCGAAGTCGAATCGATCGGCGCACCGTCGATCGACTGGGTCGGCGCGCCGCTGAAAACCGGCGACAAGAACTGGGGCGTCATCGCCACGCAGTCGTACAGCGAGGCAACGCGCTACACGGAAAAAGATCTCGAGATCCTCGTGTTCGTCGCGCAACACGTCGCGTCCGCGATCGAGCACAAGCGCCGCGAAGAAGCGTTGCGCCAGAGCGAAGGCAAGTTCCGGCAGATGTTCGAGAACAATCGCGCCGTGAAGTTGCTCATCGATTCCGAGACCGGTGCGATCGCCGACGCGAACATGGCCGCGTGCGATTACTACGGCTACACGCGCGATGAGCTGCGCGCCATGCGCATCTGGGACATCAACGTGCGCGGTCCCGAATTCGTGAAGCACGAGATGTCGCGCGCGGCGGATCAGGCGAAAACGTTCTTCCACTTCCGCCACATGCGCGCGAACGGCGAGATCCGCGATGTCGAAGTCCACAGCGGTCCGATCGACGTCAAAGGCAAACGCCTGCTCTACTCGATCATCCACGACATCACCGAGCGCAAACGCGCCGAACAGGCGCTGCAGCAATCGGAAGAGAAATACCGCGTCATCTTCGACTACGCGCCGGTCGGCATTTATCAGTCGACGCGCGACGGTCGCTTCGTCACCGCGAACGCGACGCTCGCGCGCATGCTCGGCTACGACAGCGTCGAAGAGCTGCTGACGAAGAATCTCGAGCTCGACGTCTACGCCGATTCGCAACAGCGAGAGCAGCTCGTGCGCCGTTTCGAGGAGTTCGGCCACGCCGATCATCAGGAGCTGCAGTGGAAGCGCAAAGACGGCTCGGTGATCTGGGTGCAGATCAATGCGCACGGCGTGCGTTCATCGCACGGCACGATCTTCTTCGAAGGCTTCGTGTTCGACGTTACGGAGCGCAAACGCGCGGAGGGATCGGTCGCGGCCGCGAATGCGCAACGCAAAGCGGTACTCGATGCAGCATCGCGTGTCTCGATCATCGCGACGGACGCGCGCGGCATCATCACCGTGTTCAACTCCGGCGCGGAGCGCATGCTCGGCTACGGCGCGCACGAGTTGATCGGACATCGCTCGCTGCGTGAGCTGCATGACGATCACGGATCGATCGACGCTGTCGGCGAGCATGAATGGCGCTACGTGACGAAAGCGGGAGATCGCATCGACGTCGCGGTGTCGGTCACGGCATTGCGATCGGATGACGGCACCGTTACCGGCTTTCTGCACATCGGGACGGACATCACTGCGTTACGACGTCAGTCCGCAGCGATCACCGCGTCGATGGACGGCATCGGCATCCTCGACGAGCGTCTCGAGTTCACGTACGCGAACGACTCGCTCGCGAAATTGTTCGGCTACTCCGATCCACAATCGGTCGTCGGCCGTTCGTTGTGCGATCTCTACGAGCCGCACGAGCAGGTGCGCTTCATCACGAACATCGTGCCGATCGTGCAGCAGCGCGGACGGTGGCGCGGCGAAGCAACGGGTCTGCGTCGCGACGGCATCAACTTCCCGCAGGAGATGTCGCTCACATCGATCGGCGGCGGCGGCGCGATGGTGTGCGTCGTTCGCGACATCACCGAGCGCACGTACGCCGAAGAGCAGATCAAACATCTGGCGTACCACGATGCGCTCACGAATCTTCCGAATCGCCTGCTGTTCAAGGATCGTCTGACTGTTGCGCTCTCGCACGCGCAACGCGAAGGCTCGCGACTGGCGGTGCTGTTCCTCGATCTCGATCGCTTCAAGGTCATCAACGATTCGCTGGGTCACAACATCGGCGATCAGTTGTTGCAGGCGGTCGCGGCGCGCGTGCAAGCCTGCGTCCGCGAAAGCGACACCGTCGCCCGCCTCGGCGGCGACGAATTCACGGTCCTGCTTCCGCGCCTGCAACGCAGCGATGACGCCGCGCCGATCGCCGAGAAGATCATCGAAGCGGTTCGCTATCCGTTCCACATCGAAGGGCGCGAGTTCTTCACGACGACGTCGATCGGCATCAGCCTCTTCCCCGAGGATGGGACTGATGCGGAGACACTGATCAAGAGCGCCGACACCGCGATGTACCAGGCGAAAGAGCTCGGCCGCGACAACTATCAGCTCTTCAACGCGCTCGTGAATGCGAAGGCGTTGCAGCGCATCGCGATCGAGCACGGCCTGCGCAAAGTGCTGGCGAACGAAGAGCTCGCGGTGCACTACCAGCCGATCTTCGATCTGCGTACGAATCGCATCACCGGCATGGAAGCGCTGCTGCGCTGGAATCATCCGCAGATGGGCGCGATTCCGCCGGCGACATTCATTCCGGTCGCGGAAGCGACGGGCGTGATGGGCTCGATCGGCGGCTGGGCGCTACGACAAGCGTGCCGTCAGGCGAAGCTGTGGCACGACGCGGGACATCGCACGCTCTCGCTCGCGGTGAATCTCTCCGTGACGCAACTGCAGCAGGCCGATCTCGTCGAGCGCGTGAAATCGATTCTCGAAGAAACGGGATTGCCGCCGCGACTGCTCGAGCTCGAGATCACGGAAAGCAGCGCGATGCAGAGTCCCGACACGAGCATCCGCACGCTGTACGACCTCAAGAAACTCGGCCTGCGCATCTCACTCGACGACTTCGGCACCGGCCATTCGTCGCTGAGCTACCTGAAACGCTTTCCGATCGACACGCTGAAGATCGACCAGTCCTTCGTCCGCGACATCACCACCGATCCCGACACCGCCGCCATCGTCACCGCCATCATCGCCATGGCCCACAGCCTGCGATTGAAGGTCATCGCGGAAGGCGTCGAGTTTACGGAGCAGGCCAACTTCCTGCGCCGCCACGGCTGCGATCAATTGCAGGGATTCCTGATCACCCCACCAGTGGCGGCGGATCGGTTTCTGGAGTTCGTGTAGATCAGCGCGCGTAAACTACGCGCATGGCTCGCGATCTCAAGGACCTCATCAGAGAAGCGGTCGAACTCCCTGAGTCTGATCGCGCAACGCTCGCTGGCGTGATGATCGAAAGTCTCGATCCGCGACCGACAGCGGATGTGAAGGCCGCATGGTCGAAGGAAATCGAGCGGCGCGTGCGCGAAGTCGATGATGGAACGGTCGAATTGCTTGATTGGGAATCTGTTCGCGCCGAACTGTTCGCCGACGAATGAGCGTGAAGTTTCACCCGGAGGCGCGGCATCGCTACGCTTCAGGCGAGCACGGAACACGCGATTGCCCATCAGAGCAAAGAGCCGGAGTTCTGGCGCGAGCGAATCTCTCGATAGCGCCATCACGCGCTTCACCACCTCATTGACACTGCACCGAATGTCTCTCACCGAATGTCCCTAGCCTCCGCATCGCGGAGCACGCATCTTGGCTCGCGAAAGGAAGCAAGATGCAAAAGCGATTTTTCTCCGCGATTCTCTTCACTCTCCTCGTTTCGATTCCCGCGTTTGGGCAGCTCTTCACGTATGACTGGAGCATGGTCGGGTCGGCGGGCGTCGTCGATCCATCCTCGGCCGCTCATGCGTTCGCGGGACCGGCGTTGAAATTCGGCACGTCGTCCACCGGCACGATCGTCGCGCGCTATCCGGTCACGAACACGTACGGCAACGGCGTCGACACGACGCCGGCGTGGCAGTACCTGACACTCTCCTACGCGAACGATTCCGCGCTCAGTTCCGCCAGCGCGCGTTTGATGCGCGTCGACAAATGCAGCGGCGATGAGGAACAAATGTGCAGCACGAGCGGCGGGAACACGAGTGGTGCATCGGCGTGTGCGCGTTGTCTCTTCAATCCCGGCGAGCTCGATTTCGTGAACAACAGCTACTACGTCGAAGTCACGATCACGCGCACGGCGACATCGCAGAATCCGAAAGTCCACACCGTCGCCACGGGCTTCTGATCACGTCCGTCCAGCCAACGCATCCGCAACAGTGCGCGTCAACGCATCCGGCTCGACCGGCTTTCGAATGAAACCGGAAAAGCCGGCTGCGTACGCGCGCTGTTCGTCGTGATGCTCGCGACCGAACGCCGTGATCGCATACACCGGCTCGTCGCGCTTGCCTTCGCCGCGCATCCACTCGATGAACGCGAAGCCATCCTCGTGCGGCATCGCGAGATCGCAGAGCACGAGATCGAACCGCTCGTCTTTCACGACATCGATCGCGTTGCGCACTGATTCCGCTTCCTGCACGCGTGCGCCCGCACGACGTAACGCCGCGCCGAGATACTCGCGCACGTCCTGCTGATCGTCGATCACGAGCACACTCACGCCATCGAGTTGCACAGGCGTTGCGTGATCGTGCGTTGTCGTGACTCGCGTTCGCGTGCGCAGATGCGGCAACTCGACGACGAACCTCGCGCCGCGTCCCTCGCCTTCGCTCTCCGCGACGATGTGACCGCCGTGCAGGTCGATGAGGTAGCGCACGATCGAGAGGCCGAGCCCGAGGCCGCCGTGCACGCGCGTCGTGGCACTGTCGGCCTGACGGAACGCTTCGAAGATGTGCGGCAGGAAATCGGAGCGAATGCCGATGCCGGTGTCGCGCACTTCGACTTCGACGTTCTTCGCACCGCGTCGCACTTCGAGCGACACGACGCCGCCGGCCGGCGTGAATTTGATCGCGTTCGAGAGCAGGTTCCAGAGCACTTGCTGCAAGCGATTCGGATCGCCGAGCACGAGCGCGCCTTGCACATCGAGGTTGCTTTCGATGCGTACCTGCTTCGCTTGCGCGGCCAGGCGCACGGTTTCGAGCGCGGATTCCGCAACGACAGCGACATCGACCACGTCGGATGCAATCTGCAGTTTTCCCGTGGTGACGCGCGAAATATCGAGCACGTCATCGATCAACTGGGACTGCACCTCGGCGCTGCGATTGATCGTCTCTATGCCGAGGTGAATCGTGTCGGGATCATTGCCAGGCATGCGCAGAATGCGCGCCCAGCCGAGAATCGCCGTCAGTGGCGTGCGCAACTCGTGCGAAAGCGTCGCGATGAATTCGTCCTTGCGGCGATCCGCTTCCTTCAACACTTCCTGCGCGCGCAACTCATCTGTGATGTCGCGAAACTCCACGACCGCGCCTTTCAGACGACCAGTCAGCGGCGCGACGTAGCACGATACCGGGAAGAACGTTCCGTCTTTGCGAATGAACGTGTCGCGATGATCTTTGAGCGGCTGATTGCCGTTACGCGAACGATCGAGCGGGCACTCCTCCGCGAGAAACACGCTGCCATCCGGATGATGATGGTGCAGCGCTTCGTGCAATGTGCGATCGCGCAGTTCGTCGATTTTGTATCCCGTCAACGCCTCGGCCGCGGGATTCATGAACGTCACGCAACCCGATTCGTCGACGCGAAACAGCGATGACGCCGCGTTGTGCGTGATCGCTTTGTTCAGCACGATCTGATCGATGAGCGCGAGGTTCGCGCGCTCGAGCTCCGCGGCCTGACGCTCGACTTCCTGCCGGGCAAGCACCTGCTCCGTGACGTCGTTGCCGTGCACGAAGATCCCATCGACCGCACCGCGCGCATCGCGAATCGGGTGATACACGAAATCGACGTACGCGTCCTGCAGCGTGTCGCCGCGATTCACCTGCACCTTCATCTCGTTTCCGACGAACGGCTCGCCGGTTTGATAAACGCGATCGAGCAATTCGAAGAAACCCTGCGCTTCCACCTCGGGTAATGCTTCACGAATCGGCTTGCCGACGATCTCTCGCGACTCGCCGACGATCTTCATGTACAGCGGATTCGCGATCTCGAAGACATGTTGCGGCCCGCGCAACGTGGCGATGAACGCCGGTGCGCGCATGAAGATCTCGCGCAGACTGAGTCGTTCCGCTTCGAGCAACTGCTTCGCTTCCTCGCGCACCTGCGTGACCGCGAGCAATCCGCCGACGCGCGCGACCAGCTCACGCGCGCTGAACGGTTTGACGAGGTAATCGTCCGCACCCGCTTCGAGTCCTTCGACGCGCGACTCTTCACCAGCTCGCGCGGACAACATCAACACGGGGATCGCTGCAGTCTCTGGTTGCGCGCGCAATTCGCGCAACAAACCGAAGCCGTCGAGCACCGGCATCATCACGTCGGTCAGCACGAGGTCCGGTTTCTCCCGCGTCGCAATGCGCAACGCTTCCCCGCCGTCGCTCACCGCGGTGACGTCGTACACGCTCGCGAGCAGGCGCCGCAAATACTCGCGCATGTCCGCGTTGTCGTCCGCGACGATGATGCGCGCGCGCGACTTTGCATTCGATGCAACACCGAACGTCGGTACTTCGGCCGGTTCGATCGGATGCGTTTCGCTTTCGGGTAACCAGCGCAGCGCTTCTTCGACGTACGACTGCGCGGCCACACTCGTCGGCGCGAGCGTTTTCGTTCCGCCGATGCGATCGGCGGGAAGATGCGCGGTGCCGAGAGGAATCGTCACGCGAAACGTGCTGCCCACGCCCATTGCGCTTTCGACCGACACCGTTCCGCCGTGCAGACGCGCAAGCTCCTGTACGAGCGCGAGTCCGATGCCCGTTCCTTCGTGCGTGCGTCCGCGCGCACCTTCGACGCGATGAAATCGATTGAAGAGCTTCGGCAACTCGTCGGCAGGAATGCCGATGCCGGTGTCGCGCACCGCAAGCTCGACGTGACCGTCGGTGCGCTTCACCGATACGGCGATCTCGCCTTCGAGCGTGTACTTGAACGCATTCGAGACGACGTTGAGAACGATCTTCTCCCACATGTCGCGATCGACATACGCGGGCTCGCCGATCGATGGCGTATCGATGAGCAGACGCATGCCGGCCTTCTCGATCGCGGAGCGAAAGATGCTCGCGAGCTCCGCGGTGAACACGCCGAGATCGACCGGCTCGTATCTGGCCTGTACGCGTCCCGCTTCGATGCGTGAGAAGTCGAGCAGCGTGTTGACGAGTTTCAGCAGACGCTGCGCGTTGCGATGCACGATCGTCAGCAGCTCGCGATTCTCGGGCAGCACTTCATGTTCGGGCTTGCCGAGGATGTCTTCGATCGGGCCAAGCATCAGCGTGAGTGGCGTACGGAATTCGTGACTGACGTTGGAGAAGAACGCCGTCTTTGCGCGATCGAGCTTCGCCAATCCCTCGGCGCGACTGCGTTCTTCTTCGTACGCCTGCGCGTTGCCGATGCTCGCCGCGATCTGCGATGCGATGAGCTCGACGAAGCGGCTGTAACTCGCGTCGTAGATGCGAAACGGATTGAGGCCGACGATCAACACGCCCGTGGAGCCGATCGATCCCGTTGCGGCGATCGGCACGACGACGGCCTGATGCGGCGCACGCGGCCATGCGCCTTGCGGCAATGCCTCGAACTTCGATTGCAACTCGCCGATGAGCACGGCCTTCTGCGTCGACATCACTTCGCCGATCGGCCAGATCGACGCATCATCGATCGCGATCGTTGGCGGCGCGGCCGGATGGTTGCGATCGATGCGCGTCGCACCAGCGAGCGTCGCCTCGCGGCGATCGCGATCGACGAGATACAGCAGCGCGAACGGAAGATCGCGCGGATTCGAATCGAGCCCGATCGCGCTGCGCGTGCACGCTTCCTCGATCGTGCGCGCATCGGCGCTGCGCGCTGCGACTTCGCGCAGCAGCGCGAGCTGACGCTCGCCGATGATGCGCTGCGTGTCATCGGTGTTCGCGCAGATGATTCCGCCGGTGCCGCCCTGATCGTTCGGCACGGGACTGTATGAAAACGTGTAGTACGTTTCTTCCGCGTAGCCGTGGCGCTCCATGATCAGCAGCAGCGCTTCGTCGTACGTGCCTTCGTTCGATTGCATCGCGCTCGATGCACGCGGTCCGGCTTCGTCCCAGATCTCGCGCCACACCGCGGACGCGGGTTGTCCGAGCGCCCACGGATGTTTGCCGCCGACGATCGAGATGTATGCGTCGTTGTAGAGGTTGATCAGTTCCTCGCCCCACCACACGAACATCGGTTGTCGCGAGGTGAGGATGATGCGCACGCAGGTCTTGAGACTCTGCGGCCAGTCCGCGGCGCGGCCGAGGGATGTTTGTGACCAGTCGATCGCACGCATGCGCGCGCCGAGCTCACCGCCACCGGCGAGAAACGCGGCGGACTGATTCTCGGGATGTGGCGCGGGCAGCACTGCGCGGCGTCAAAGCAAGCCAAATGCCGTGACCGCTTCCGCCGTGCGCGCTACATCATTTGCCTACCCACTTCCCGCCTTTGCAGTCTCCGAAGCTTTCGGAGAGCGGCGTCAGCGGTTGCGCGGTGTCGATGTCGAACGGAACGAAGTCATCGACGAGGCACTGCTCGTTTTTGCAATCGACGATCACCGCACTGCGCCACAGAAAGCTCGACTCGAGCGTCTCCGCATACGTGAATCGCAGCGTCACCTTCTGCCGCCCATCGGGCAGCGCGTCGGTGCTCAGAATCTCGTACTTCGCCGGCGACGCCATTTCGTTCGCGCCGGAGAACAATCCTGCTTCGAGCCACCAGTACTCCGGCTTCTCATCACTGTTCGCGTGTTGCTTCACGTAGTCCGCTTCACACGCGCGCGCGTTTTCGAGGAGGTGCGTGAGATGCGGAGTCATCAGCGGCCACAGCGCGTCCTTCGTCGCGTTCTCCGGAATGCCAAGCGGCTTGTCGGCAACGATGCGGTCGTAGAACGAATGCACGACGGCGTCGGGGGTTGCGGCGGAAAGTGAGGTGGCAAACAGCAGAGCAATCGACAGCAACTTCATGGCCGGACACGGTGCCACAAACGGCTGCGAAGAAAAAATTGTATGGGTCTGTATTTTTCCGAGGCGGTTGTCGGACTTCATGCACAGAGTCACAAAAACAAAGGGAGAAAAGAAAAATGAAGAAACTCGCAATCGCCGCCGCTTTCATGATGATGTCGACCGCCGCTTTCGCGGACACGAGCTCGGGCACGCTGACCGTGACCGGCACCGTCGAGAGCTCGATCAATCTGACGATTGAATCCGCTGGTGGCACGACGAGCGGCACGGGCACCGCGGCCGCGACGTCGGCTCTCGGCAACATCAGCAAGTACGGCTCGGCGCCGACCGGCTTCACGCAGGCTCTCGGCGCGTCGAACTGGACGCTGTCGTCCACGGTCGGTGTGAAGGTCGACAAGGCGAATCTCACCAGCACGGACTACACGCTCACCGCGCAGCTCGGCGCCGCGCCGGCCTCGGGTATCACGTGGAAGCTCAACGGCTCGACGCTCAGCGACTCCGCCGCGACGACGCTGACCTCGACGGGCACGTACGGCTCGACCGGTTCGTACTCGTGGGACATCGTGGTTGCCGACAGCGCCGCCGCCGCGGCGATCGACAACACGATCGACTTCACCGCCACCTCGAACTAAGTCACGACAGAGATCGCAACGCATCACGCCGAGGCCACGACGATGAGTACGCGCACGACCACCCCTGTGATCGCCGCTGGCCTGTTGCTCCTCGCCCTCTTCCTGTCACCCACACTTCAAGCGGGAGGTCGCCGACGCGTAGTGGCAGCCTCCCAAACCTCCCCGCTCGCGATTCAGTTCCTCGGCAACGACGGACTGCTCGACGCGGGGAGAATTTCGTGGGACGGAACGAAGCGCTCCACGATTCGCACGCGCACCGTAACGCTGCGCATCGGCCCGCCGGCGCGGGAAGCGCGAGGCACCACAAACCTCCTCGCGTTTCTCGAGCTCACGGACCAACGCTGCACCGTGCGCGTCAACGGCATCACGATCGGCAACACCCCGCGCGTCGTTCAGCGCGACGTGCCGATCGGCATCGCCACCACACAACGCATCGAAATCGAAGTTCCGGTCGACGCGCCCGAAGGCGCACTGCAGCTTTCGATCGGCTGGTCCGCGAACGAATAGACGCCCATGCAACGAATCGCACTTGTTCTCGCTCTTCTCCTCATCACGTTCGGCGCATTTGCCGCCGAAGACGGAACGCTCTCGCTGAGCCCCGCGGTGGTCATGCTCTCCGGCTCGTACGGACAGAGCACCACGCAGACGCTCACGCTGCTGAACGGCACCTCGCGTCCGTTCTCCTTCGACCTCGTCGCTCAGGACGTCGTCGTTCGAGACGGCAAGCGCGCGTTCGTCGATGCGGGCGAGATCGCCGGCAGCATTGCCGCCACGGCCGTCTTCTCGCGCAAGCACGTCGAGATCCCGCCGGGCCAGAGCGAAACCGTAACCATGACGGTTACACTTCCGCCGTCGACGCAGCAGCGCGCGGTCGTGGCGCTGTTCCGCGGCACGAACACCGTGATGAGCGGCAAAGTCCCGATGACCGCATCGCTGGGCTCGCTACTCACGTTCACGCTTTCGAACGACATCAACGTCTCGGCATCACCGATGCACGTCCGCCCGCAAACCGATGCTGCTAACCTCGGCGTCGAGCAATCGCTCACCAATGCGGGACGTGAACCGTTCGTCGCGAAAGGCGTGATGGCCGTGATCGACAAGAAAGGCTCGCTCGTCGGTAAGTCCGAGCTTCTTCCCCATCGTTTTCTACCAGGTGAGTCGGCTCAGCTCGGCGGCGAATACGCCGGAGAACTGGCGCCCGGCGCGTACACCGTCTTCGTGACCTACGAATACGCAGGTCGTACGGTCACGAGTTCCGCGGCGGTGGAGATTCCATGATGCAGCGCGCGGCCGTGGCTGTCGTCGTCCTCTCGCTCCTGGCCGCCACGGCCGCGCGAGGGCAGCAGACGTTCACGCTTCAGCAAGGCGAAGCGCGCACGTTTCAGATGATGGGAGCCAGTGCCGCGTGGGCCGTCGATGCTTCGGTCGCCGAAGTATCGGCGAGCAACGGCACGGTCTCGCTGTTCGGCCGCAGCGCCGGCTCGACGAAGATCGTGGTCGTCAGCATCACCGGACAAAACTCCTTCGATGTCACCGTCCAGCCGCGCGTGAATTCGTTCGCGAAACCGCAAACGCGCGCGAGCTCCGGCGTCGCCGAAGTGCGTTACTCGTCCGCCGCAAAAGAAACACAGACCGCGGTCGCGACGACGCAGGAATCGAAGACGAAGCGCGTCGAATCGAACGTGCGCGTCGTACACACCGGCGATCCGCAGTGTGAGCGCGCATCGACATCGATCGCATCCGCGTCGTATCGCATCTTCACGAAATCCCACGAGCTCACGCTCTTCGATCGCGATGTCGATCACTCCCCGCTCACGCTGAGCAACACTCCGCTGCGCGGCGTGCATTACCTCGATGACCACTGGCGCCTGCACGCGGGCGTCACCGCTTTCACGACCTTCCAGTCGTTCTTCGTGCCGGTCGATCGCCAGCTCGTCCTCGGCGGCGGCTACGCGTTCCGCACGAGCGCACGTTCAACACTGACGCCGACGATCTTCTACATCGACGATCGCGATCACAGCTCGCATTCGTCCGAAGGTACGGTCGTCTCGCTGCTGCACGAATACGCGCGCAACGATCGCTTCGATCTGCGCACGGAGCTCGGCTGGAGCAATGGCATCGGCGGCGCGTTGCAGCTCGCGTACGACAACGCGCACGATCGCGTGCGCGCCGACGTTCGCTATCGCAACGACGACTTCGCGGTTACCGCCGGAACGCCGCGCGGATTCTTCAGCGACGCATCATGGACGCGCACCTATCGCGGCGATTCGTCGATCAGCACGAGCGTCGCGGCAACCGATTTTCTCGGCACGCGCGTGGTCAGCGCGGAGACGGATATCGATCATCGCCTTCGCGACAATCTCATGCTCCTCGGCGGCGCGTCGTGGGGCTCGTTCGATGGCGCGCAAAGCATCACGATCCCGGTCGGCGCACGCATCGATTTCGCGCGCGGCGGCATCACGGCGCTGTATCGCTACGCGCAGTCGAGCACGAATGACGGAGGTCATGGATTCCGTCTCGCCGCACGTGCGTCCCTCGGCCGCGTCTACGCCAGCGCGTATTTCGATCGTCAGCAGAACGCGCCTTCGCTCGAATTGATCTTCAGCGAACGACCCGATCTCGCGCTCGCGCTGAATGAGCTTGGCATCACCGCAACGACGCCCGCCGATGTGGCGCGCGCGCTTCGCGACAACGCCGCACTCATCGAGCTCGGCTTCATCGAAGGCGTAACCGTCGATCTCGCACCGACGCGCACGCAGACAGGATTCGAGCTCGCGCTCTTCGGCAGTTCCGACTCGCGGCAACGCCTGCGTCTGCGCTTGCTGCGCAACGTGCTCGAAAGCGTCGCATCGCGTTCCGCAACGACGATCGCCACGCTGTCGTATTCACGTCGCATCACCAACTCCGCCGACATCTTCGCGTCGTACTCGTACTGGCGCACCGAACGTCGCGGCCTCGAAACACAAACGGAACCATACGCGGAAATCGGGATTCGCCAGCAATTCAATGGGATCCCATCGATTGGCACCGGCTCGATTCGCGGTGTTGTGTTCGCGGACGAAGATCTCGACGGACGCAGCGACGGCACTGGCGTCGTCGCGGTGATCGATGTCGACGGTGGCGCGAAGAGCGAGCGCACGCAAAACGATGGAACATTCGTCGTGAGCGGTCTCTCGAAAGGCGCGCACAAAGTCTCGGCGCGCATTCCGGATCGTCCCGATGTCTACTTCACGACGCCGTCACGCGTCGAAGCGAACACCGGTGAGACCGTGGCCTTCGGCATCGCGACAACGCCCGCACGTCTGCACGGAACCGTGTTGAGTGACGCGGGCGAAGGCATCGGGAACGTACGCGTTGCAATCACGCGCGGCACGCGACAACTCACCACGATGACGGAGAGCGACGGCCGCTTCGCGATCAACGCGCCTCCGGGCGAGTGGGAAGTGTCGATCGTGAGCGAGTCCGTGCCCGCGGGCTACGGCCTGACTGGCGTCGAAGCGCGGAGCGTGATGCTCGAGCGCGCGAAGCCGTCGAGCGTGTCGTTCGCATTGAACGCGATTCGCAGCATCACCGGCACCGCCTCCCCCAACGCAACGATCGAAGTGCCATCCCTCGGCAAGACGATTCGCGCGGATGCTGAAGGCCGCTTCTCCCTGCGCTCGCTGCAGCCGGGCGACGTGACACTCATCGCGAACGGCGCCACGACGCACGTGACGATTCCGAAGGAACCAGGCGCGGTGCAGGTCGCGCTCAACGGAGTCGCTGTTGCGCCGAAACCGGATCCTGTTGCAGAAGGCGACTGGATCGTGCAGATCGGCGCGTATCGCGTTCCCGACAACGCCGTGCGCGTCGCCGCGAAAGCACGCGCGACAGGCGTCGAGGCGACGATTCAGGAAGGCGCGAAGATCACGATCGTGCGCGCGGGTCCGTACGCAACGCGGAAGAATGCGGAAGAAGCAGCGGCGAAATTGGCGAAGGCCGGGATGGAAACGATCGTCGCGAAGGTCGGACGCTGACGACTCGTGTCATCCCGAGCGAAGCGCGAAAGCGCGAAGTCGAGGGACCCGTCGATCGCGGTTCACTTCTTCGCCAGCGTCTGATCCGACAACGCTCCCAAAAACGCGACGATCTTCTCCCGCTCCTCGGGCGTCAGTTTCTTTCCGAGCTGATGCCACGCCATGCGATCGACGGCCTTCGGCAACGCATCGATGCTGCCGTCGTGAAAGTACGGCGCGGTGAGCGCGACATTGCGCAGCGACGGGACTTTGAACGCGTATCGATCGGCGAGCTCTTTCGTTACTTCATATCGCCCGAGGTCGGTGGTCTCGTAGGGATGCATGAGGCCGACCTTCATGAACTTGTTGGCGCCGAGGAGCGGACCGTTGTGGCAACTTGCACAACCGGTTGAGAGAAACAGTCGCAAGCCTTCCTTCTCCGTCGTCGACAGCGCGTGCATGTCGCCCTGCTGAAAACGATCGAAGCGATCGTTCGTCACGAGCGTGCGCTCGAATGCGGCGATCGCACGCGCGACGTGCTCGATCGTGTACGGATCGCGATCATTCGGAAATGCAGCGGTGAACAGCGCGCGATCGATATGCGGCGATGTGCGCAACCGTTCCGCGACCGCGCGTTCATCCGGCATCGCCATCTCGACAGGATTCACGATCGGACCACGCGCCTGCTCTTCGAGCGTTGCGGCGCGACCATCCCAAAACTGCGAGAGATGATGCGTCGCATTCAGCACGGTCGGCGTATTGCGACGTCCAAATTTTCCATGCGCGCCTTTCGACGTCGGCTGGCGATCCATGCCCGCGCCATCGGCGGGATGGCAGGAGTTGCACGACTGCGTGCGATTGTCGGAAAGCTCGTTCGATTCGTAGAGGTGTTTGCCTAACGCCACGAGCGCGGGCGATTGCGTCTGCGCTTTCGGCAATGGGCCGAAGACGCTCTTGCTCAAAGCGAGGAGCGACGCATCATCTTTCGAGCTGCAGGAAACGAGGAGCGCGGCGAGAGGAAGGGCCAGCCACCGGGAACGCATGCGGGTCGCGATTCTAATCGCGCTGCGACTGGCGGTTGCGACGTTTTGCAGCGCACGCAACAGCGTTGAAAGCCGGCAACCGGCGCGAAGGAGTCACGCCGGCTGCCGGGGGACCAGCAGGTGCGGTCACGGGAGAGCGAGAGAAGGCGGCCCGGTGCCTCAAACAACCCCTTCGTGACCGTTTTGCATCCACTGCAAAACTGATGCACGGATTTTTGCGTTGAGGGAGAGGCGTTGCTCCTGTCGTAAGAAAATGGCTCGAATTTCTCAGGGAAGGCACGTACCATGGATTTCATGATTGGCGACCGGGTAAGAGAGATCCGGCAGGCGCAGGGCCGATCGCTGGCAGATGTGGCAGCGAAGGCGAAGGTCAGCGTCGCCACACTTTCACGCATCGAGAACGATAAGCAGTCGCTGGATCTCGATTTGTTCATGAACCTCGCGAGAGTGCTGCAGGTGAGCGCCGCGGAGTTGTTGCCGGTCGACGGAGAGGCGGATCCTCTCGCCCGCCGCATCGCGCGTCTGGACGCGCGGAAGCGCACGGAGCTGTGGCGCGATCTCGCGGAGGAGCGCCGCAATACGCGCGATAAACGGCAGGGCGAAACGCGCAATGTGGCAGCGCAGGTGGAGGAGCTCGTGGCCCAAATCGAGTTCCTGCGCGAAGAGCTGGAACTGGTCCGCAAACGCGTCAAACGCCGCTAGGGCGGCACGGCCGCCTGCGCTGATTGCTGCGCTGGACGCACGTACGGCTGCCGAGTGGATCCGGTCGTCGTGATTGCACGTTCGTCACGCAAATCCGAATCACGATTTTTCCCATACCGCGCGTGCGGTCGTCGCGATTGAACTTCGTCACGCAATCCAAATCACGATTCTTCCCACACCCGCGCGCGCGGTCACGACGACCGCATCTACTTGGCAGCCGTACGTGCGTCCTGCGAATGCCCAGGGGATCCCGGCGGAGCGGGTGGGCCTGCGTGACGCGCGGCGGATCCAGGTGAAAGTACCGCGGGGGCGCGGACGTCGGGCGCCTG
>JBQCJC010000370.1:0-7150 GCA_051953135.1 Thermoanaerobaculia bacterium
GATTGCGGCGATTGCTCGACGAACAGCAGGAAATCGATATCGTCGCCGAAGCCGGGAGTGCGCGCGAGGCGATCGAGCTCATTGAGGAGCATCGTCCCGATGTGATGTTTCTCGACGTTGGATTACCCGAGGAAACAGGACTCGATTTATTGCGCTCGCTGAAATCGGAGAAACAGCCGGTCGTGGTGTTTACGACCGCACATACCGATCACGCATTGAGCGCGTTTAATTTCAATACCGCGGATTATCTCGTCAAGCCATTCGACGTCGACCGTCTGACGCGCGCTGTGGATCGAGCGCGACGTTTGGCGTCGGGCGAAATTCGCGCGATCCCTCCGCGACGCGCGACACGGCATCGCGAGCGCATTGCCGTCCGTGCGCGTGGCGAGATTCTGTTCGTCAAGGCCACGCAGATCGACTGGATCTCGGCCGAAGGGAACTACGCGCGGCTGCATTGTGGCCAGCATTCGTATCAATTACGCGAATCGCTGCAGAATCTCGAAGACAGCCTCGACGCCTCGACGTTCATCCGCGTGCATCGCTCCACGATCGTCAATGTCGATCGCATTCGCAAACTCATCGCGTCCGTGGATGGATCGCCATCCATTGTCTTATCGACCGGCGAGATCGTCTCGCTGGGTCCGACGTACCGCACGCGGCTCGAAGACGTCCTTGGCGAGAAGTTTTAATCTCCAACGACAATGAACGGCGCACTGTCCCACTTCACGACCGCGCGCGTGTTTGGCGGCGGAACGTTCACCACCGGTGCGTGATGCCATTGACGATCGCGTAGACCGTCCACGCCTGGACGGTGTTCACACTGACACCCTCGTGCTCATCCGTGATCCTCGCGATCCCCTGCGAAGGAACATCGATCGTGACGTGCGACTCACCTCGGTCGGCGTGAAACACGGCGGTGTACGGCGTCTGGTTCTCAATCGACAAACTCATCTGCACGATCGTAGCGCATCAGCATCGTACTTTCGGCCGATTTTCACGACTGCGCGGCGCACGCATACTCGCGCCATGAACATTGCAGGCACAGCTACCTATCGCACGCTCGGTCGCACGGGTTTGCGCGTCTCGCCTCTTGCATTCGGCGCAATGACGTTCGGCATGGGCGCGGAAAAGGACGTCGCCCGATCCTTATTCGATCGTTATCGCGAGCGCGGCGGAAATTTTATCGACACCGCGGACCGCTATGCGGGCGGCACCAGCGAAGAATGGCTCGGCGAGATGATCGAGGCTACGAAGTCGCGGCATGAAATTGTCCTGGCTACGAAATTCACGTTTACCGCACAGCCGGGAAATCCAAACGCCGGCGGAAATGGTCGTAAGAATATTCGTCGCGCAATCGAAGGATCGTTGCGACGGCTGCGCACCGATTTCATCGATCTGTACATCATGCATACCTGGGATCGCGTCACGCCGGTGGAGGAAGTGGCGTCGACGCTCAATGACCTCGTGCGCGAAGGTAAGATTCTGCACGTCGGTCTTAGCGACGTGCCGGCGTGGTATGCATCGCGATTCACGACCATTGCGGATTTACGCGGCTGGGAACGAGCGGCCGCGTTACAGCTCGAGTATTCATTGGTCTCGCGCGGGCTCGAACGTGAACATCAGGTGCTCGCACAAGAGCTCGGAATTTCGATTACGCCGTGGAGTCCGTTAGGCGGCGGTTTATTGACCGGGAAATTCCGTCGCGTCAATGGCGAGATCACCGGCTCCGGACGTGTGGTCGAGTTCAAGGATTCGGGGAATCCGGTCGTCGAGAAATTCGCGAAGCGCGAGCAGAACTGGGTCGTGCTCGACGCATTGCTGCGCGTTGCCGAGAACCTTGGCCGAAAACCGGCGGAGGTCGCGCTGGCGTGGGTCATGGCGCAGCCGTGTGTGACGTCGACGCTGATCGGCGCGACGAAACTCGAGCAACTCGACGCGAATCTCGCCGCGGCGGATTTGACGTTGCCCGCCGAGGCGTTGCGCGAGCTGAGTGCGGCCAGCGCGCTCGAACCAAATGAGCTCGATGCCTTCTTCGGCGAAACATTACAGGGCATGGTGCACGGCGGCACGAAGGTCGAGCGGACGTTCGCGTAAGGCCTGCGCGCGCGGCCTACGACACGTGGCGCAACCCCACGCGTAATGGCCTGCGCGCATTGATTTCCCTCGCACATGGCCACTCCGTCTACGGGAAGTATCGTGCGCACACGCGCGCGGTACTCTCGTAGCCGGAGGACGTCATGAAACGAGACGAAGTCGTGGCCGTCATCGAATCACTGGCGAACGGGCTCGATCCAACGACGAGCGAGCCTGTTTCGCATTCGACTCTGCAGGCCGGAAGCGTGGTGCGCGCGCTGTTTGCGGCCGTGAGTTTATTGAAGGAGGAGCCGCCGCGCGCAAAGACGAAGTTCGCCGCCACCGGCACGCTGTGGACGCGCGACGAGGAAGAGCAGGTCTGCCGCGAGTTCGAGAAAGGCATGAGCGTCGCGCAGATCGGCCTGCGTCACGGCCGCTCGTCCGGCGCGATCAAAACGCGACTGGTGAAGCTGGGCAAGATGGACGATCCGCCGAAGATGAAGGTCGCATCATGAACGACGCCTGAAGAACACGAACGCGCTCGCGCACAGCAGGAGCAGAAACGCAAGACTGAGCAGTCCCCACATCTGCCCTGCCGTGGTGTACACCTGGCCCGTCCCATCCGGGTCGTAGCAGCGTCCCAGTTCGTTGAAGCAATCGCGCCACGCCCAGTAGCGCACGTGAAATGCGTAGCCGAACACAAGAAACCCCGCCGCGCCGGTAAGCATGGCGAGGAATGGTGCGATGCGCGAGGAAGACATCGGGCTCATCATAATCGCGAGATCCCGATCACACATCCAATCCCCCAAATTTTCATAAACTCTCCCCATCATGAACACGTTGCATCGTTCGCTCGCGGCGTTCGCCGTTGTCGCGTTCCTCGGCTGCGCGCACACCACGCCTTCGCAACATGTCCACGCGCATGGTCCGGTTGGCGTCGTGAATTTTCCGGTGAGTTGTTCGGCCGCCGCACAGCGCGAGTTCAACGAGGCGATGGCGATCCTGCATCACATGACGTATCCGCAGGCGCAACTCGCGTTCGAAGAAGTAGCGGCCGCGGATCCGAACTGCGCGATGGCGCACTGGGGCATCGCGATGACGTTGTTCCAGCCACTGTGGCCGACACGTCCGGGTCCCGATGCGTTGCAGCGCGGTTGGAACGAGGTGCAGAAGGCGACGGAAATCGGCGCGCCGACAGAACGCGAGCGCAGGTTCATCGCGGCCGCGGAAGCATTCTTTCTCGATCCCGCGTCGAATGATTACTGGCTGCGCATCCGTCGTTGGGAAAAGGCCAGCGAAGAGGCATACAACGCGATGCCGGACGATCCGGAGGTCGCGGCGTTCTATGCGCTCGCGCATCTCGCAACGACGCCGGCGGATAAGATCTCACGCGATCACGCCGATCGTGCGGCCGCGATTCTGTTGAAGATCTATCAGCAGAATCCACAGCATCCCGGCGCGATGCACTATCTCGTGCACGCCAATGATGTTCCGGGACGCGAACACGAATTGCTCGAAATTACACGCAAATATGAATCGCTCGCGCCGCGCAATCCGCACGCGCTGCATATGCCGACGCACATCTACACGCGCCTCGGCGATTGGGATGGCGTGATTCGCGGAAACCTTCGCGCCGCCGAGGCGGCGCTCGAACATCCGGCGGGTCCGCATGGAGAATTTGTGTGGGATGAGTTCCCGCACGCGATCGAATATCTCATCTACGCCTACTTACAGCGCGGCGACGATGCGAATGCGCTCGCCGCATTAAAGCGATTACGCGAGACGCAATCCATCGAACTCACGTTCAAGACGGCGTTTCATCTCGCGTCCACGCAATCGCGGTATGCGCTCGAGCGTCGCGCATGGAGCGAGGCCGCGGCCATTACGCCGCGCACGCCAGCGAACCTCGCATGGGACAAATTTATGTGGCCCGAGGCCATTACCGTTTTCGCTCGCGGCCTCGGCGCGGCCCACACCAATCAATTAGAAATATCGAAAGCATCCGTCGATCGTTTACAGGAGCTCGAAACGAAGACACAGAATATCGGCGAGCAATTATTCGCGCGCAACATTCGCGTCCTTCGACTGGAATTGAGCGCGTGGATCGCACAAACGGAAGGACAGCAGGACCGAAGTCGTGCATTGATGAATGACGCCGTCGAGTAGGAGACGTCAACGCCGAAACACGCCGTCACACCCGCGCCCACACTCCCCGCGCACGAGCAACTCGGCGATTTATTACTGGAACAGGGTCGCGCATCGGAAGCCGTTGCGGCTTACACGCGCGCACTGGAACTGTATCCCCATCGCTTCAATGCAATTCTCGGACGCGCACGAGCGGCACGCGCAGCCGGAGACGAAACGACCGCGCGCGCTGCCTACAAGGAATTACTGAGCCTTGCACACAGCGACGCGCGGTCGGATGCTTTAAAGGAAGCGCGCGAGTATTAATTATCCGAACGGCTGCTCATCCGCGCTCGGTCCATAAACAGACGGAAGCGGAATATCGAGCAATCGTAAGTAGACGGTCAGCTGGCCGCGATGGTGATACGCGTGATTGAACATGATGTTCCGAATCACGGCGATGCGCGGAATCTCGAGCAACGTCTGTCCGGCGCGCGTCATGCGCCACATCGCGAACAGATCCTCATCGCTCCAGCCTTGTAATTTCTCCACGGCATAAGGCACAGCTTCATCCAGGGTCGTTACAAGCTCCTGGCTCGATTTCGCCTGCGGCCGCGGGAACGACGGAACGTCGCTGACGAGCGGCGTTGCGAGATCGGCGATCGCGCGTGGAAGCCGCGCGATGTGAATCGCCAGCTCGCCGAGCGTCATCGATTTCTCATGCGGACGCCAGCTCATGTGTTCATCGGGAACGCGCTCTAACACGCGGCGCGTCGTCTTCGCTTCATGCTGCAACTCTGCAATCAATGCTTGAGAGATACCCATCACTGCACCGCCTTTGGGTCCATCCACAGAACTTCCCAGTGGTGGCCATCGAGATCGTAGAAGCTCCAGCCGTACATGAAACCGTGGTCCTGCGGATCCATCGCGTGGCGCCCGCCGGCGTCGATGGCTTTGCGTACGAGCTGGTCGACTTCCGCTTTGCTGGAGCACGATAACGCAATCAGCGCTTCGGTCTGACGTGCGGTGTCACAGATTTCGTTCTTCGTGAATCCTTTGAAGAACGGCTCGGCCAGCAGCATGACCCACGCTTTGTCGCTGATGATCATGCAGGCGGCTTTGTCATCGGTGAACTGCGCGTTGTAGGTAAATCCGAGGGTGCTGAAGAATTCTTTCGATTTCTCGAGATTGCGGACTGGAAGATTGACGAAGATTTCGCGGGACATGGTTTCTCCTCACAATGAGTTATTCGAGCGGAACGGAATGAGCGCGCGCAATCGACGATCGCGCAGCCACAATCCGCCCCACAGAAATGCGGCGATGTAGGTTGGAAACAGGATGTGGGTGAAGAGCGGATTACCGAGGCGGAGATGCGTTGCGATTGCGCCGCCGAGGTAACCGGTCCAGAGAATTGCGCCCAGTACGGACGTGCGCGGGATGAGGTACGCGATCAGGCAAACGACTTGGATGATGCCGAGGGTCGTAATCGTGCTCACCGGCCATCCAAGCTCGGTGGTGCCCTTCACCACCGCATCGGGCTTCAGTAATTTTCCGATCGCATCGAACAGCAGAAACAGTACGGCCAGCGCGCTGAGCACACGGCCGGTCCAGAGTTGTGATTTGTTGATGGGCTCCATTCGGTCCTCCTCGAATGTGATTTCGTAGAGATAGACCGGAGGGGCGACGAAAACTCATCGGTCGCCGCGAAAAAAGTTTTACTGCTCGAGTCGCAGAGGCAGACCGAACATCGGGAACAGCGTCTCGACGTCGAGGAACGAGTTCCAGCGGATGATTTGTCCGTTGTCGATTTCGAGCACCGTGATCGACCACGCCTGATACGTGCCCTCGGTTTCGCCGCGACGCCACTGTGCGACCGCGGGCAACGCCGACGCTTCGACTCGCCGCAATCGCGAGCCCGCGCATTCGGCACCAGGACCCCGCAGCCACTCGCCGATGGAGCGCGGTCCCTGCAGCCAAAGCGTGTACGGCGGCATCGAGAGCGTCGCGTCTTCACGCATGAGCGAGACGAGCGCGTCGACGTCGTATTCGTGAAATGCGTTCACGTATCGATCGAGCAGCGCGGACTGATCGTCGTCGAGCACGTCGGATGCGATCTGCGCGTTGCGCGCGGCCATCGTTGCACGCGCGCGCTGCAAGCTGCTGTTCACGGCGGCGACGGTCATGTCGAGTGTTTCGGCGATCTCCGCGGCGGACCAGCCGAGGACTTCGGCGAGCAGGAGTGCGGCGCGCTGGCGCGGCGGAAGATGTTGCAGCGCGGCGACGAACGCGAGTCGGATCGTTTGTTTCAGCACGACCTGCTCGAATGGATTTGCGTCCGCGGGAATCGCGCGCGCGTCGGGGATCGGTTCGAGCCAGTGCATGCGATCGCGCGTTTCGAGCTTGGCCATCTCGACGGTGGATGGATCGCCTTCTTCGAACGGACGCATGCGGCGCGCGCTGCTCGACAGATGATCGAGGCAGACGTTCGTGGCGATGCGATGCAGCCACGTTTTCACCGAGGCGCGACCTTGGAAGCGATCGAGGCTGCGCCACGCGCGCACGATCGTTTCCTGCACGGCGTCGTCGGCATCGGCCGCGGAGCCGAGCATGCGATAGCAGTGGCCGGTGAGCGCGGCGCGATGTTCTTCGAGGACGGTGACGTCGACGTGCATGCCGCTCTAGTAGCACGCCTGGAGCGCGGCGGCCAAGCCGCACTCCAAATCGTTACGCAATCGCTCCCGTCCCGGCACGCGTGTGCTGCAGCGCATCACGAATCTCAGTGAGGTCATCGCTCGTGAGTCGCAGGTCGTTCGCCGCGATCCAGCCGTCGACTTGTTCCGGCGAGCGCGCTCCGACGATCGCGCCGCTGACGCCGTCGTGAGAGAGCGTCCACGCGACCGCGATCGCACCCGTGCTGACGTTGTATCTCTGCGCGATCGGTTTGAGCGCATCG
>JBQCJC010000371.1:0-8797 GCA_051953135.1 Thermoanaerobaculia bacterium
CCGGTGGTCGGCCTTGGTTGCGCGGGCTTGAAAGCCCCCGCGCGGGCCGGATTGAAAGCCGGAGCTCCGTTTCGCACACCCTACAATTCGAGCATGCGTCGTATCGCCGTACTGCTCTTCCTCGCCACCGCTCTCTTCGCCGATGAAGCCTCCGATCTTCGCAACGCACGCGCGGTGTTCGAGGAGAACATCGCCGCGATTCACGCGAAGGATCGCGCGCGCTATCTCGCGGTTTATCTGCACGACGAGAAACTCGTGCGCACGAGCGCAACCGGATTCGTGACGGGCTACGAAGATTTCGCGAAAGGCGCGGGCGCGGAGTGGCCGAGCACGCTTGAGGCGACCGATCTTCGGCTCACGCCGATTCGGCCGGGCGTCGTGTACGGCACGTACCGTTATCGAGTCCGCTACGAAGCGAACGAGATCCTCGGTGTCTCCGAGCGTCTGTTCATCGAAACGCCGCAAGGCTGGCGCGTCGCACTCACGGGCGCGATCGCAACGCCCGGCGTTCCGCCATCACCACGCGCAATCATCAATGCGACGCTCATCGATGGACGCGGCGGCGCGCCGGTGCCGAATGCGACGATCGTGATTCGCGACGGCAAGATCGACTGCGCGGGCGCGGATTGCAAAGCGCCGGCGGGCGTCGATGTCGTTGATGCGCGCGGCCGCTTCGTCACGCCGGGACTCGTCGATGCACACGTGCACTTCGGGCAAACCGGATGGGCGGACGGACGTCCCGACGCACTCGACCTTCGCACCACGCATCCGTACGAAACGACGATCGCGAATTTGAAAGCGCATCCGGAGAAGTTCGCGCGCTCGTATCTCTGCTCCGGCGTGACGTCGGTGTTCGACGTCGGCGGCTATCCGTGGATGCTGCGACTCGCCAATCAATTCGCGGACGACACGACAGCGCCGCACATCAGCGCCGCGGGGCCGCTCGTGTCGACCGACGATCAGCCGCTCATCAACCTTCCGGGCGAACGACAGTTGCTCGTGTCGAAGGACGCGGCGACCGCACGCGTGTCCGTCGCGTATCTCGCCGCGCAAGGTTCGAAGGCGATCAAGTTCTGGTACCTGAGTGACGCGATCGATGCACTGAATGCCGCGGGCGCCGCTGCGAACGACGCAAAGCTTCCGCTGATCGTGCATGCAACGGAGCTCGATCGAGCCAAGGCCGCGATGCGCGCGGGCGCGAAGCTGCTCGTGCACAGCGTCGAGGACAAGCCGCTCGACGACGAGTTCCTCGCGCTCGCAAAGGAACACGGCACGATCGTCACACCGACGCTCACGGTGCTGGGCGGCTACGCACGCATGTATCAATCGGTATTCGATCGCAAAGCACCGGTTATCGATGATCCGAACAACTGCGTCGATGCCGCGACGAAAACGAAGGTCGCATCGACGCCGACGTTGCCCGAGTCGCTGGCCCCTGCCTCACGAGTCACATGCATGAACGCGTATGTGAAGCGGAGCTCAGACATCGCATCCGCAAATCTGAAGAAGTTGAGTAATGCCGGAATCGCGATCGCAACCGGCACCGACGCCGGCAATCCGCTCACGCTGCACGGACCTTCGATCTACGCGGAGATGGAAGCGATGCAGCGCGCGGGCATGACGCCGATGCAGGTGATCGTCGCGTCGACGTCGACCGCCGCCCGCGCATCACTGCTCGACAACGTGACGGGCACGATCGAGAAGGGCAAAGACGCGGATCTTCTGTTGCTCAGCGCGGATCCAACGAAGGACGTGAGCGCGTTTCGCAACATCAGGTTCGTGATTCGCGCGGGCGTCATGCGCGGCATCGAAGAAGTGAGCGCGATGGCGCAGTAATGCTCATCCACTGAGCGCGCGATCGTAATCATCGAGGTGAGGCGTGAGCGAGTCCATCGCTCCCTCACCTCGCCCGCGCGCTTCGACGATCAACACGTGCGGCATGTCGTCGAGATCCGGCGAGCGTTCGTGCCGCTCGAGATTCGCAAGCACGTCGTCATCGCTCCTGCCGTACTCGTAAAACGTGATCGATGCGAAGCCGGCGGCGCGCAGCGTCGCGATGAGCGTCGTGGCGTTGTACAGAAACTGATGTCCCCATCCGCGAAAAGCTTTGTTGATCGCAAAGCACGTCTGCAGCGGATCGGAGTGCGCGGCGTACTGCGTGCGCATGACCCAGTCGAGATTCGGCGTCGACAAGCGCAGCACGCCATCGTCCGCGAGACTCGCGCGGCACTCTTTCAAAAATCGAAAGCCTTCGTCGTACGTGAGGTGCTCGAGAAAATGCTCGGCGAAGAGATAGCGCACATCGCGAAACGGCAGGCCGTCGCGCACGTCATGCACGAGATCGATTCCGGGATGCGCATCGATGTCGACGTTCGTCCAGCCCGCCAGCACTTCCGGTCCGCAGCCGATGTGCAATCGCTCGACGCGCCGCGGGCCGATCACGACACGAACGTGATGCCGCGACCACCGCGCGAACTTGCGCCGCAATCGATCGAATCGAACATGAAGACCGAATCCCATCGCGCGGATTCTAGTCAGCGCGACAACTGATTCATCCGTTTTTCCAATGCTGCAATCGACCGCTCATCGAGTGCGATGTGCGTGAATCGTCCGTCTTCGAGAATGCCCGCCGACGTCGGGTAATCGAATCGCCGCGGTCCCGCGCTCGCGGGATTGATGAATCGCACGCCGTCGATCACTTCGTCATGCGGCAAATGACTGTGGCCGAAGATCACGATGTCCGCAGACAATTTGCGCAACGACTCGCGCACACGAGCGTCCATACGACGCGGCCTCGGCAGGATGTGCGTAAGCAGAATGCGCACGTCACCAAGCACGACGCGCTTGATGTCTTCGCCCGTCGCATCGCCGTCGTTGTTGCCATCGACGTACGTCACCGGCGCGATCGCGCGCAACGCGGCGAGCACGTGCGCGCCACCAACATCACCCGCATGACGGATGTGATCGACGTCCGCGAACACATCCGCAATTCGCGAATGCACGACTCCGTGCGTGTCTGCAATGACGCCGATGCGCATACACTTAGCGACACCCATCATGACCTCTGCCATTCCTCCGGAGTCGAACGATCCGCGCGCACTCTTCGAATACTTCAGCAATGAGTACGCCCAGGCGCTGCAGGCGTTCGCCGCGATCGAAACGCAAGCCGCGACGCTGCAACTCATGGGCTACGACGACAATCTGCGCGACTTCATCGAGCAGTTTCTCGAGATGGCGCTGCGCGTCCGCGCACTCGCGCTCGAGAAGAATGAGCTGAACTTCGCGGACTGGTTCGAGGAACTGATCGCGAAAGCGGAGAAGCTGAAGGCTGCTGCAACGCGATAAGAAGAGGCTCCTCCACTCTTACAATCGCGCGCATGCGTTTTTTCGTGTCGCTCATTCTTCTTCTGGAGGTCTCCATGCCTGCTGCAGCCGCGTCTCTCGACGCGCGCATCGCCGACGCCGCGAAGCGCGTCGCGCCATCGGTCATCGCGTGTCGCCGCGACATTCACGAACATCCCGAGCTCGGCAATCGTGAAACGCGCACCGCGAAGCTCGTCGCCGACAAGCTGCAATCCCTCGGCATCGAAGTAAAGACCGGCGTTGCACACACGGGCGTGATCGGTCTGCTCAAAGGCGGCAAGGCCGGCAAGGTCGTGGCGCTGCGCGCGGACATGGATGCGCTGCCCGTAACCGAACAGGTCGATCTGCCGTTCGCATCAAAGGTCCGCACGACGTACAACGGACAGGAAGTCGGCGTGATGCACGCCTGCGGACACGACTCTCACGTCGCGATCCTCCTCGGCGTCGCCGAAGTTCTCGCCGGCATGCGCGACGAGCTGCCAGGCACAGTCAAATTCATTTTTCAGCCAGCCGAAGAAGGCGCGCCGCAGGGAGAAGAAGGTGGCGCGGAGCTGATGGTGAAGGAAGGCGCGCTCGACAATCCGAAAGTCGATGCGATCTACGGTCTTCATGTCACGTCGCGCTTCGCCGTCGGCGAGATCGCGTACAAACCCGAAGGGATGATGGCCGCGGTCGATTCATTCAAGATCACGGTCAACGGCAAGCAAACGCACGGCGCGTATCCGTGGCTCGGCGTCGATCCGATCGTCGTCGCATCGCAAATCGTTCTTGGCCTGCAGACAATCCCGAGCCGTCAGCTCGATTCGAGCCTCGCACCGTCGATCATCACCGTCGGCGCGATTCACGGCGGCGTACGCACGAACATCATTCCCGATCATGTCGAGATGATCGGCACGATTCGCTCGCTCGACGCGAAGAGGCGCGACGAGATCCACACGCGCATCAAACGCACGGTCGAGAGCATCGCCGCGAGCGCCGGCGCGACCGCGGAAGTCACGATCACGACGGGCTATCCGATCACATACAACGATCCGGCGCTCACCGAGGCTTCGCTTGCGGCGCTGAAACGCAGCGGCGGAACCGTGCGCCTCGTCAACGCTGTCCTCGGCGCCGAAGACTTTTCGTTCTTCCAGCAGAAAGTCCCCGGCCTGTTCTACTGGATCGGCACACGTCCCGCGAATCAGACCCCCGAGGAAGCGCCATCGAATCACTCGCCGCTGTTTTATGTGGATGAGTCGGGACTCGAGCTCGGCGTGCGATCGCTGGCGATCTCGTCCGTCGATTTTCTGAATCGAAAGTGACCTTGTCATCCCGAGCGCAGCGAAGCCATGACCTGTCATCCCGAGCGGAGCGAAGCGAAGTCGAGGGATCCCCTGCCTACGAAGCGAAAAAAAATTCTGATCGATGTCGATTCGCGCGTCGCCCGTTCGACGTGTGTACAGGAGGACGTAACAAATGCGATTCATGGTCATTGTCAAAGCCAATCAGGACACCGAAGCCGGCGTGCCGCCGAGCACCGAAATGCTCAATGAAATGGGCAAATACAACGAAGAGCTGGTCAACGCCGGCGTGATGGTCGCGGGCGAAGGGCTGCACCCGAGCTCGAAGGGCGCGCGCGTGCTGTTCAACGGCAACAAGCGCACGGTCGTCGACGGGCCGTTCGCCGAGACGAAGGAGCTCATCGCCGGCTTCTGGATTCTGCAGGTGAAGTCGAAGGAAGAAGTGATCGAGTGGGTGAAGCGCTGCCCGAATCCGACCGGCGAGGAATCGGTGATCGAGATCCGCCAGGTATTCGAAGCGTCGGACTTCGAGAACGCAACGCCGGAAGTGCTCGAGCGCGAAGAGCGTCTGCGCCAGCAGGTTACCGAGCAGCAGAAAACCCAGCAGTGAGCGATGCTCGACGAAACCCATCGCACGATCGATGCAGTCTGGCGGATCGAATCCGCCAGACTCATCGCGGGACTGACGCGCATCGTGCGCGACGTCGGTCTGGCCGAGGAGCTGGCGCAGGATGCACTGGTCGCGGCGCTGGAACAATGGCCGGAGCAGGGAGTTCCGCAAAATCCCGGCGCGTGGCTGATGGGAACGGCGAAGCATCGCGCGATCGATTTAATTCGGCGCAATAAACTCGCCGAGCAGAAATACGAGCAGATCGCGCACGAGATCGAAGAATCGTTCGCACCGGATTTCGTCGAGAAGCTCGACGATCACGTCGGCGACGATTTACTGCGATTAATTCTGATCGCATGTCACCCGGTACTGTCGCGCGAATCCAGAGTCGCGCTGACGCTTCGCCTGTTAGGCGGCCTGACCACAGACGAGATCGCGCGTGCATTCGTGACGCCCGAGCCAACGGTCGCACAGCGCATTGTGCGCGCGAAACGAACGCTCAGTGAGGCACGCGTTCCGTTTGAAGTGCCACGCGGCGCTGAATTAACCGCGCGATTATCGTCTGTACTGGAAGTGATTTATCTGATCTTCAATGAAGGCTACAGTGCAACGGCGGGCGATGACTGGCTGCGGCCGGCATTATGTGAAGACGCATTACGGTTAATTCGCATTCTCGCGCGACTCGTGCCGAAGGAATCCGAGGTGCATGGACTCGCGGCATTACTGGAGATTCAGGCATCGCGACTTCATACACGCGTCGATCACAATGGTGATCCGATTTTGCTCGCGGATCAGGACCGCACGAAATGGGATCGATTGCTCATTCGCCGCGGTCTCGATGCACTCGATCGCGCGGAGAGTTTCGGCACGGTGTTCGGTCCTTATGCCTTACAAGCCGCAATTGCGGGTTGTCATGCGCGGGCGACATCCGTCGAAACTACGGATTGGGAACGCATTGTCGCGCTTTATGACGGGCTCGTGGAGCTTACCCAATCGCCGATTGTCGAATTGAACCGCGCGGTCGCGGTCTCGATGGCTTATGGACCCGCGCAAGCGTTAGAGCTCGTCGACGCATTGAGCGAGCCGTTGCGCGAGTATCACCTGCTCTACGCGGTGCGAGCCGATTTACTGTTGAAACTGAACCGTAAGACAGAAGCGCGCGTGGAGCTCGTCCGTGCCGCCGAGCTCACACGCAACGCCAAAGAGCGGGAATTGTTATTACAGCGAATTACTGCTTCGGGAGCATCTGCTTCAAACGCGTGAAGTAATCCGCGCCCGAAAGCCACTGACCGCCGTCGATCACAAAATTCTCGCCGGTCATAAATGACGAGTAATCGCTCAATAAATACGACGCGGCCTGTGCGATCTCCTCCAGCGTTCCGAAACGGCGCGCCGGAATGGTCTTACGAATGCCCTCCATGATCATCGGATCCGGGAACAATCTCTCGGACGCACCAGGCGTGTACACAGGACCGGGCGCAATGGCATTGACGCGGATTTTGTGGCGCGCCCATTCCACCGCGAGGGTTCGCGTCATCGCCAGCACGCCCGCTTTCGCGGACGCGGAGTGAATGACGCCGGGACCGCCGGTCCACGCGTAATTCGCGATGACGTTGAGCATCACGCCGCCGCTTTCCTTTTCGATCATGCGGCGGCCTACGGCGCTGGTGCAGTAGAACGTGCCATTGAGCACGATGCCGATGACCGAATTCCAGCCATTGACCGAAAGCGCCGACGCTTCAGCGATAAAGTTGCCGGCGGCGTTATTGACGAGAAAATCGATGCGACCGTGATCGGTATCGATCTTCTCCGCCATCGCCTCGACGGCTTCGGCATCGCGGACGTCGAGCACGTGATAGTGCGCTGCATCCGCGCGGCCCGTTTCGGAGCGAAGCTGCTCCACGGCTTTCGCGAGATTCTCTTCTTTGCGACTGCAGATGATGACTTTCGCGCCGAGGCGCGCGACCTCGCGCGCCATGGCAAAGCCGATCCCCGTAGCGCCGCCCGTGATGATGCCGACGCGGTTCTCGAATGTTTTTTCTGGAAGCATGAGGCGGATTCTACAGTGGAACGCCGGCGTCGCCGCCGGCGCTCCGCTTACGGCTCGAATTCAACGGCCGGAATCAACCGCCCATCCGCCGTCGCGTTATCCACCACCCCCGCGTAGCACGCGGCCGGCTCGCTCGGCGTGAATCGCACGTAGCCGTTCGTCACGACATTCGCCACCGCCGTCTGACCCCACGCATTCGCCGCGAGATTCATCGTCACAGTGCCGACCTTCACCGCCGCGCCGTCATAAACATCCGCCGTGATCGCGTTCGCCCCCTGCGATTGATTGAAACAGCCGATGTTCGTGCGCGTTGCGGTATTCACCGAAATCCCAACCGCGTACGCACGCGACTGCGTCGGCGCGAAATCGACGGTCGGCACCGGTGTGCTGTAGCGCGTGCCGCTCGTGCGCACTTCCGCACTGAGGATGAATCGCTGACTCGGATTCGACGTACGGAACGTGACGCCACCGCCGCCCTGGTAATTGAAGACCGTCTGCAGGAAATTGTCGTAGGTCTTCAATTCACCCGCGGCGAGATTGATCGTCGCATCCTTCTTCGTACCGTTCGTGTCGAACAACGTGACGTTGATCGAGTATGCGGACGCAGTCGGATTGAGTAACGCGACATACGTCTGGAACACCGCGCCGTTTGCGCCCGGAACATTGCCCGCGACCGGGATCATCTGGAAATCGGATGCGAATGCGTCCGCGCGCGGCGATGTCGCAAACATCGGCACCGCGAGCAGCATCGCCATCGCAATGGCAATCGAAATTCGTTTCATTGTGCAGTCTCCTGTTGATTCGCGATTACGGCTGTTGCGATGCGGGACTCGGGATGACCGGCGTCGTCGGCACGTTCGTGCCGCCATGTCCCTGGAGTAATCCCTGATGCGCGGGTGCGAGGAACGGGAAGCGCGGCAGGAAATCCTTGTCGTTCACTTCCACGCCCTTCGCGAGTCCAGCCGCCGGATCGCCCGCCGCGATGAGACTGATCAACACGGTATTGACGTTGACCTGATGTCGATTCGCTGCAGTACCGCCGCCAAGACGGCGGCCGTTCGGGAAGGACGAATTCACGGCCGCATCGAGCGTAATGACATCGCCTGTCGAGCCATCGGCAACCGGAATCGGACGACCGAGGTTAATTGCGTTGATGATATCGAGACGCGGACCTTTCAACGTTGCGACTGCACTGTCAGGCACGCCTAATGCTTTATAGATCCCTAACGCCTGCAAATCACGCACGAGCACGGGATAAAGAACATCCGCGCCGAATCGCGTTACGTCTTTCATCGGATCGGTATGCAGATAACGCGACTGGCGCTGTGTACCCACAAGGCCGGCATTGAACACCGGCAACGCATTACGGCCGACCTGCACGTAATTTCCTACGCCGCGCTGACCGGTAATGATATTCGTGGGATCGACGACCTGCACTGCCTGGCGGCTGATGCTCGTCCAAATGCGCAGCAGCGAATCCGTCGAATTTGCCTG
>JBQCJC010000372.1:0-4638 GCA_051953135.1 Thermoanaerobaculia bacterium
TCGATGGGATTGAGCCGCTGCGCGATGCGGGCGGGGTAGACTCCGGCGAGCAGCGTGGCGCAATCGACGAGAGCCAGCGCACTGACCAGAATCCGCACCGGCCAGTGAAACTGGCTGGTCCAGCCGAACGACTGCTTGTTGATCACGTAAATCAAAATCGACGACAACGCGTCGCCCATCACCCGCCCAGCCGCGATGGACGCAACGCCGAGGAGCGTCGACTCGAGCACGATCATCGTGCGCAGCTCACGCGCGGAGAGTCCGCTGATACGCAGCAGCGCGAGCTCGCGCGTGCGCTCGAGAATCAGCGCGGACATCGTGTTGATGATGCCCATCACCGCCACGACGATCGCTACGCCTAACAACGCGTACGTGATCATGAACGTCTGATCGAAGATGCGCATCACTTCGGTTTTCACTTCCGCATTCGTCACGACGAACGCGTTGAAGCGCGGACCGATCGTGCGCTCGAGCTGCTTGCGCGCGTACTCGGTTGCGACGCCGGGCTTGAGATACACGACGATCGTGTTGATGCGATCGTCATTGAATGTCTGCACGAAACGTTTGCGATCCATGACGATCACACCGCGATCGCTCGAGTAATCGCGATACACGCCAGCGATCGGAAACGAATGTCCCGCGAGCGTCACGACATCGCCGACGCCTTTGTGAAACTTCAACGAGAAACTCTCGGAGACGAACACACCACCTTCACGCACCGCGGTCTGCAATGCTTTGCTCGCGGAGCGCGGCGTGATCATCGGCAGATCGCCGTACTTCGACGCGATCGAAAAATCACCGCTGCCGACCGCGATGATCGTCTCGCCGTAAATCACGTCGCGACCGCGAATGCGATCGACCGCTTCAATGAACGGCAGCTTCACGACTTCATCCGCAACGTGCGGAGGAAAGAGCGCGATCTGCGCGTTCGAGAATCCTTTCGACGGACGCAGCCACAAATCGCTGCTCACGGTTTGATCGACCCAGATGCGCACGGTCTCGCGAAAACTGCCGACCATCAGCGCGACCGCGATCATCATTCCGGTCGCGAGCGACAACGCGGCGCTGGCGACGGACGTGCGTCGCAATGACGCGGGTAATGACGACGCCGCGAGTTTGCCAACGATGCCGAATGTGCGCTCGAACAACGGTGCGAACACGCGCGACGTGGTGCGCACGATCGTGGGTGCAAGCAACGAAAATCCCGCGACGACGCACAACACCGCGATATAACCCGCGACCGCAATTCCGCCGATGGGTGGCAAGCGTGAGATGAATGCCGCGGCGATGAAGAACGCAATCGCGAGCACGATGAGCAGTCGCGAGTGTCCGATGCGTTGCTGCAATCCGGGACGAATCATCGCGCTCGGCCTGACGCGCGACGCTTCGAGTGCGGGCTGCAATGCGGAAAGCAGCGAGAGCAACGTGCCGACAGCGATGCCGAGTGCAATCACCGCGGGCGTCAATTCGACAGCATCGGGTTGCGTCGCAACGTAAAGCGTGTTGATCGTGTTGCCGACCGTGCGCAGGATTCCGGTGGCCAGAACCTGGCCGAGAATCACGCCTAACAGCGAGCCAACGACACCAAACAACAATCCTTCCGCGAGAAACGCGAGAAAGATTTGTCGCGGCGCTGCACCGAGTGTCTTCAACACGCCGACTTCACGACGACGTCGCAGAATCGAGATCAACACCGTGTTGTAAACGAGGAACATTCCGACGAGCAGAGCCACGCCCGCGAGCGCGAAGAGATTCACGCGAAACGCGCGCAACATGCGCTCGACGCGCTCATTGCGTCGCGTCGGTCGCTCAATGTGCACACCTTGCGGCAATTTCAATTTCGCGAGCACACGCTCGTCGGGCGCGAGCAAATCGACGCGCGAGAGTTTTCCCTTCAATCCGAATGCGCGTTGTGCCGTCGCGATATCGCACACGACGATGTTTCCGTTGAATGCGGTCGCCGGTCCTTCCGATTTGAGCAAGCCGCGCACCGTGAGCGTGCTGCGTTGTCCGAGAAGATTGATGGTCACGCGCGAGCCGATCGTGCGGTTGTGTTCGCGCGCATACGGCGCGGGCATGACCAGAGAGTCGCGCTCGAACAGTCGCAGAAAATTGCCGAGGGCTTCGTGCCTCGTGCCGGTTTCAATGCGCGCGTATTTGTAATCGCGAAAATGCAGATCGCTCAGCAGATCGACCGCGAGAATGCGCACAGGCGTTTGCTCGGGCTCGAGAATGCCTTCGATATCGATGACCGGCGCGAAGCGTACGCCGTCGTTCCACAGTGGGCGCAGTTGCAGAAGCACGCGTTCGTCGACGGGCCCGAGGTCATTGACGAGTTGATAATTCGCGCGGCCCGCGATCGCATCGACGGATTCGCGAAACGCGCGCAACGCGCTTTGATTCGCGAGTTGAATCGCAATCACCACCGCAACACCAACCGCGATGCCGATGATCGTCAACGCCGTGCGCGTTTTCTCGCGCACGATCGGACGCAGCACCAGCGCGCGAAGAATGGTCATCACGCGACGACCCGTCCATCGCGCAACTGCACGATGTAATCGCCGTACCCGGCGGCGGTTTCCGAATGCGTGGCCATGACGATCGTCGGCTTCATCGATTCGTGCAATTCGCGCATGAGCTCGAGAATCACCAATCCGTTTTTCGAATCGAGATTGCCGGTCGGCTCGTCCGCGAGAATCAACGGCGGCCGATGAATGATCGCGCGGCCAATCGCAACGCGCTGCATCTCGCCGCCCGACAGTTCATTCGGAAAATGCTTCGCGCGTTTTTCGAGACCGACGCGCTGCAACACCTCCATCGCGCGATCGCCAATCTCGCGCTTCGGCCGTTTCGCCAATGACAGTGGAAACGAAACGTTCTCGAGCACATTGAGCGTCGGGATGAGATGAAAAAACTGGAAGATGAATCCGATCTGCGTGCGGCGCAGATTCGTGAGTTGCGACTCATGAAGCGCCGACGTTTCGATCTCGCCGAGAAACACTTGTCCTGACGTTGGTTGATCGACCGCGCCAATGAGATTCAGCAACGTCGATTTGCCACTGCCCGATGCGCCCATCAACACTGCGAAATCGCCGGACTGAATCTCGAGCGAAACGTCATCGAGCACATGCACCGGCGCCGACTCGTCGCTCGCGCCGTAATCGTGGGAGACGTGGCGAAGGGAGATGTGCACGAGGGTGCATTGTAGATGCGAGGTCTGTGACTACGAGGTCAGGTGTCGCGGAGTTCGTAGTCGGTAGTCAGTAGTCGGTAGTCGGGAGACCGCCACCCGTCCACGGCTTCGCTCCTAACACGGGGGTGGGCGGGGGCCTCCCGACTACCGACTCCCGACAACCGTTTCCATCCGGCACAACCACTGCACTCGCGTCCCACGCTGGTGATATTGTCAAGCGCGCAACAGGAGGAAACGATGGACGAAAGCACCAACCCTAACGCTGCTTCGGGCGGCACGACGAGCTCGGAAGATACGTCGGGCCGGTTCGGGCGTGCGCGCGATTTCGTCAGCGATCAATACCAGTCGGCATCGGGCAAGGTTCGCGACGGCTACAACGCAATGCGCGAGCGGGTGGATGACGTCGACTTCGGCGCGATTACGGATCAGGTTCGCACGTATGTCCGGTCGAATCCCGGCAAAGCGCTGCTGATCTCGGTCGGCGTCGGATTCCTCATCGGGCTTCTGCTTCGCCGCGACGAAGACGAGGAGTAATCACGACAATGGCACAACGTTCCCCTGACGATTACGAGCGCTCCGCGGCCGGCCTCGATTTCGACGATGGTGCGATTCGCGAGAACGCCGCGGCATTAGGAGCAAAGATGGTCGAAGAAGGCCCGGAAGCATTGTTCGACGAGCTCGAGAATCTGTTGCCCGAGGCATGGCGCGAACAGATCCGCGCATTTCCCATCGCGGCCGTCGCGCTCGGCGTCGGCGTCGGCGTGTGGCTCGGTCTCAAGAAGAGCGATGAAATCATCGCCGCCGGTTCGGCACTCGTCTCATCCGCGGCGATGGCGAACGTCTCTCAAGTGATGGATAAGTTCAAAGGGTAGGCGCAAAACGGCGTCTACCCTTTACAATCATCGCCAGAGATGCCGGTCAGAAAAGCCGACACCCTGTTTCCGATTGTAGAGGCTTCGCACAACCTCAAGTCGCTCGCCGACGAGGTGCATCGCACCTACTTTTATAAATACCCGCCACTTCCCGTGCAGTGGGGTCAGCAGATCTCACGCAAGAAGCGCCGCAGCATCCGCCTCGGCTCCTATAACCATCGCACGACCGAGGTGCGCATTCATCCGATGCTCAACTCGCCGAACGTGCCGGCGTTCTTCATCCAGTCCGTGATTCATCACGAATACCTGCATCATGTTCTCGGCGCGCCCCACAATCGTCGCTTCCATCAGCACGAGAGAACGTTTCGCTACTTCCGCGAATCGCAGGAGTGGATCCGCAGGAATCTCGCCTTTCTCCTCGGACGCAGGAAGAACGAGTTGCGCGTTCCCGGCGCGACTCCGGTTGCGACGGAAGTGAAACCGCCGCAACCGGTGCAGGTCTCGTTGTTCTAGCGTGGAGCGGCGGGCTCTCAGCCCGCCGGTGATTCAGAATTCGGCGGGCTGAGAGCCCGC
>JBQCJC010000373.1:0-3170 GCA_051953135.1 Thermoanaerobaculia bacterium
TCGACGTTCTTCTTATCGTTGATGTCCACCGCACGCCGCCGCGCCTCTTCGAACGCGGTGTCGAATGAGCGCACGGCGTCGTCGTATTGCTGCTGGAACGCGGTATTGCGCGTGAGATCGTAGCCCCGCGCGGACGAGACCATCGCGGTGAGAGACGCGTCCATCTCGCGCACGGCATCGACGAGCGGCCGTGACTCCGACACGACGCGATACTCCTCACGCTGCTCAATTCGCAGAATGAAGAGCATCAGCGCGACACCTCCGGCAATCAGAAGCGTCAGCCCTGCGAATGCTCCCCACAACATCCGTCGAATTGCTGGAGACATACCGAACGCCGGGCGACGAGATGCAAAAGTGGCGCCCGCTAAAGGCTAACCTATTGAGCGAAGCCGAGTTGCACTGGAATGCGGCATGCAGCGCCAACAGCGGAGCGAGCGATGCCCGATCATTTGAAGAAGTACCGGCAGATGCGCGATTTCGAGCAGACGCCGGAGCCTGCCGGCGGAAAACCGAAGAAAGGGAAGCTGCCGATTTTCGTGATCCAGAAGCATCGCGCGTCCCGCCTGCACTACGACTTTCGTCTGGAGATGGAGGGCGTGTTGAAGTCGTGGGCGATTCCGAAGGGGCCGTCGTATGACCCTTCGATCAAACGCCTGGCGATGATGACCGAGGATCATCCGTACGATTACGCGAAGTTCGAAGGCGTGATCCCCGAAGGGAACTACGGCGCGGGCAACGTGATCATCTGGGATGAAGGGGAGTGGGAGTTCCTCGAGCCTGGAGACGATCCTGTGGATGCACTGAAGTCCGGAAAGCTGACGTTCCGGATGTACGGGAAGAAGATGTTTGGCGAGTGGGCTCTGGTGAAAATCGGCGGGCGCGCGTCATCGAAAAACGCGTCGGACAAAGGCAACGAGTGGCTGCTGCTCAAGCATCGCGATCAATTCGCGAATGAAGAGGTCGACGTCACGAAGGTTGCGCCGCGCTCAGTCGTTTCGAATCAGCTCGTCGAAACCGTGAGCGCGGAAAATGTATGGGAGTCCAATCGAAAATCGACGCCGGGCAAAGGAGTGACGGTCGCTTCGCGATTGAGCGCGAAGAAAAAGCGCACGCCTAGCTCTGCGAAGAAGAAAACGTCTGCAGCGCCATCTCGAGCAGCTTCCGCTCGGAGTCGAAGCTCGCGCGCTGGATCGCAGAAGAAAGCTCGACCCACTCCACGTCGTCGACTTCGCTGAGCTGCGGCTCGAGCTCGCCGGCAACGTAATCCATCAAATAGAAATCGACGCGTTTGTGAATCAACGTGTCGCCGGCGCGAAAGTAATACTCGATGGTGTCGAGCGGCTTGACGATCTTCGCGTCAATCCCGGTCTCTTCCTTCACTTCGCGCAGTGCCGCGGCCTCGGAGGTTTCGCCGTCATTCACCGCGCCTTTCGGTAGCCCCCAGCGCGTTTTGTTGCGCGTTGCGATCAATGCCACGTGCAGCAGGCCGTCGCGCGCGGAGATCACGGCGCCGCCCGATGAATGCTCGTCGCGTGTCTTCTTTCTCCCCTGTGGCATTGCAAACATTCTAGCCGGGCGCGCGCCGGTTGTTTTCCCTAACACGTTAGGCGGACGGTCACCTGAGGTCGCTCGTTCGCTTACACAACTCTGGTTCATTCCATACAAAAGGCGTAGAGTGAAGCGCAAGCGCACAATTCATTTTTTCAACGCAGGAGGAGGTCGGGATGCCTGAGCTTGCGACTGTGACTCTGATCGGTGTTGGAGTTGCCGCCGTTCTGTCGTTCGTGTTTTACAAAGTCCGCCAGAAGGATCTTCTGGGCGCTTTGATGGAGAAACGCAAACCGACGTCACGCGTGGTGAGTCGCGCCGAGTATGTTGAAGGCGCGGAAGCAGTACCGGTTGCGTTGTCGATCTCGTCGGACACGCTGTTCTACGAGAATACGGATCTCGAAGCGTCGTTCGAGCTCGCGCGGATCGACGAAGTCGAATACGACGATGAGCTCACGACCGGCAAGAGCGTGCTCGATTCACAGCGCGTGTTGCGTCTGCGCTCGCACGGGCGTTCGTTCGAGTTCGTGCTCGAAAAGGCCGAACAGGCGAAGTGGGCTTCGGTGCTCCCGCAACGAACCCTCGGCGCTCAGCACGCGCACGCGGTCTGATCGATTCATCGATCCGAAGGGCATCGCCGGAATGGCTCCGTGCGGTGCCCTGTTGACCGCGACTGTTGACCAATACGATGTCGACCGGCACCATACGGGCCGCACGACGGTCGTCTGTCGGGGTGTAGCGCAGTCTGGTAGCGCACCTGCTTTGGGAGCAGGGGGTCGGAGGTTCGAATCCTCTCGCCCCGACCAACACGATCTTCTCTTCGCGCCTTCTGTCCCCGTAGCTCAGTTGGATAGAGCAACAGCCTTCTAAGCTGTGGGTCGCAGGTTCGAATCCTGCCGGGGACGCGCCGGCACGGCCGGCTGCGCTGATCGGCCCAGCCTCCTTGCTGGCTTTGCTCACCATCGGACGATTCGCGCGAGAGCCGTGACTCGTTCGTGCGACATCGCCGCCTGCGCTGATCGGCCCAGCCTCCTTGCTGGCTTTCCTCACCATCAGACGATTCGCGCGAGAACCCTGATTCCTTCGCGCGCCCAGCCACGACTCACCGGCTCCGTGATCCCACATACAACACGAACGGCGCCCAATAGCTCGGCTTGCGCTGCACGCTTTCGCTGCGCACAAGCTCGAGCTTCGCGTTGCGCAATGCGACGGCGGGATCGGCGCCGTTGCGCAATCCGACGTAGAGCTGTTCCATCAACTTCGGCGTCGCCGTGTCGTTGACTTCCCACAATGCGCCGATGACGTTTTCGGATCCGGCCGCGAGGAACGCCCACGCCAGACCGACGAGTCCTTCGCCGGTGTACGTGCGCGTTCCCGCGCCGTGGCAACTGGAGATCGTGACGAGTCGCGCGTTGAGATGCTTCTGGAGAATGTCGCGCGCGAAGAGTTTGTAGCCACTTTCATCGGCGCCGAGAATGACCGCGGATTCGAGAGGACGCTGTCGCGAGGCCACACCGTGCGCGACGAAGTGCAGGTACCTGAACGCTTCCGGACTCTCATCGCGATACGCGCGCGGCGTCGCCTTCGCGGCGTGCAGCACGATGTAGTTCGCGAAGTGCTGT
>JBQCJC010000374.1:0-7454 GCA_051953135.1 Thermoanaerobaculia bacterium
GCTCGATTCGTTCTTCGCGCGCATGGGCGGTGAAGTCGAAGATTACCTCTTCGTCATGGCCGTGACGCCGACGCACGGCGAGATGGCCACGATCGATGCGGTGCAGAACAAGAAGGGCGTGACGCTCACGTGGCAGACGACGTCCGAAGTCGACAACCTCGGCTTCCACGTCTATCGCCAGATCGGCGGCGGCGCGAAGGAGCGCCTCAACCCGCACATCATCACCGGCTCCGCGTTCATGACCGGCCGCAAGGCCCCGAACGGTCCGCGCAGCTATCGCTTCGTCGATCGCAAACCGTCGTCGAGCTTCGCGCAGTACTACATCGAAGACATCGACATCGACGGTACGAAGACGATGCATGGTCCGATCACGCCGCACAGCGGTGCGGAGGAATCCGAGGCGGTGGTCACGGATCCGGATCCAACGCTGGGTTCTGTCGGCGGCATCTTCACCACCGCGCCGGGCATGGGCGTCAACGTTCCGGCACCGGCAGCACCGTCGCAGGCGCAACTCAATGAGCAGTGGCAGCTCGCGGCCGTGCAGGCGGTGAAAGTCATCATCACGCAGCCGGGCTGGTACCGCGTCACGAAAGCGCAGCTCATCGCCTCGGGCTTCGATCCGGGCACGAACGGCCGCTCGATCTCGGTCTACTCCGAAGGCACCGAAGTGCCGGTCTACGTGAACGCGAAGAACGAAGCGCAGTTCGGCAACGACGACTCGATCGAGTTCTTCGGTCGCAACATCGACACGACCAGCACCGGCGGCCGCGTCTACTACATCACCGTCAAGCGCGGCAGCGGCCTGCGCGTGAAGTCGGTCGGCGCGAAGGGTCAGAGCGGCTCGCCTGCTCCGAACAGCTTCGCCTACAACTTCTCGCGCATCGAGCGCACCGTCTTCTTCACGGCGCTGACGAACAACGGCGATCGTGAGAACTTCTTCGGCCCGGTCATCACGACGTGGCCGGTCACGCAGTCCATCACCGTCGCGAATCTCGATACGGCGGGCGGCAACGCGAAACTCGAGCTCGTCCTGCAGGGCGGCGCCGACAACATGGAGCACGTCGTCGAAGCAGACTTCAACGGCTACAAGCTCCCGCTGATCCGCTTCCGCAATCTCGATCGCTACACCACCACGCTCACCGTTCCGGCGAACAAGCTGAACGCCGGTGAGAACACGCTCACGCTCACGGCGATGAACGGCTGGGAGGACGTCACCGTTCTCGAGTCGCTCAAGCTCGAGTACAAGCACACGTTCCGCGCCGCCGACAACGCGCTCACGTTCAACGTGACCAGCGGTACCGCCGTGACGGTGAAAGGCTTCACCACGGATGCGATCCGCGTCGTCGACGTGACCGATCCGTTCGCGCCGGTGTTCATCAACGCGACGATCTCGAACGCGAGCGATGGCAGCAAGCAGATCGCGTTCGCGGCGCCGTCGACCGGCGGCAGCACGACGCGCACGCTCTTCGCCTTCGCGGAGAATCGCGTGCTCGCGCCGGCGCAGGTCGCGTACAACGAGCCGTCGACGTGGAACAACACAACCAACGGCGCGAACCTCGTCATCCTCACGAACCGCTCGTTCCTCGCCGCGGCGAACACGCTCAAGAGCGCGCGCATCGCGCAGGGCTACTCGACCGTCGTCGTCGACGTGCAGAACGTGTACGACGAGTTCTCGTTCGGTCATCACTCGCCGCAGGCGATCCGCGACTTCTTCGCACGCACGCGCAACTGGAAGACGGTTCCGAAGTACGCGGTGCTGATCGGCGATGCCTCGTTCGATCCGCGCAACTACCTCGGCTTCGGCAGCTTCGACTTCGTTCCGACGAAGCTCGTTCCGACCGCCTACATGAAGACCGCCTCGGATGACTGGTTTGCGGACTTCGCGAACACCGGCATTCCGGCGATCGCGATCGGCCGCATTCCGGCGCGCACGCCGGATGAAGCGAACGCGATGGTCGCGAAGCTCGTCGCGCGCAGCACGCCGCCGACCGATGCGTGGGCGAAGCAGGTCACGATCGTCGCCGACTACGCGAACGGCTATCCGTTCGAGGCAGCGGCGGATTCAATCGCGGCCGGCATCCCGTCGACGTTCACGAAGAATCGCATCTCGATCGCGACGAACCCGAACGCGGCCAACGCGATCGTCGATTCGTTCAACAACGGCTCGCTGCTCACGAACTACATCGGCCACGGTTCGGTGGAAATCTGGAGCAATTACGCGTTCAGTTCGTGGACCGCGGCAGCGCTCACGAATAGCAATCGTCAGCCGTTCGTCGTAGCGATGAACTGCCTCAACGGCTACTACCACGATCTCTTCACGGAGAGCCTCGCGGAAGCGCTGTTGAAGAATCCGAACGGCGGCGCGATCGGCGTGTGGGCTTCGTCCTCGCTCAGCGGTACGTCCGCGCAGCTCGCGGTGACCCTCGAGTTCAACCGCCAGCTCTTCGGCGCCACACCGATCACGATCGGCGATGCGATCCTCCGCGCGAAGCAGGCCACGAGCAACGGCGACGTGCGCAGAACGTGGATCCTGTTCGGCGATCCGACGATGAAGTTGAAGTAAACCGACGCGCAAGCGTTCCGAGAAAACGGCGGGCTTCGGCCCGCCGTTTTGTTTATACGCGCGTCACGTAACGTCTCAAATTTCGCGCGCTCGCAAACCCGCATCGCTGCGCGATCGCGTCCATCGTCAGAGACGGATCATTCATCAGCGACTTCGCCAGCTCCACGCGCACGCGCGTCGTGAATTCGTGTACGGAGATTCCAGTCGCGACACGAAACGATCGCGTGAGACTGCGCTCGCTCATCGTCGCGATCTCCGCGAGTGATGCGAGCGTCGCGGCCTCCGCGGGATTGCGCACGATCCAGTCCTGCACGCGATGCACGCCGGGATGCAGGTGCGTGCGGTGATCGAGGTACACGCTCGACTGCTCCTGCGATCCATCGCGCCGCAGATACACGACCAGCTCGCGCGCCACTTCCGCCGCGACCGCGGGGCCTTCACTTTGCTCGATGAACATCAGCGCCATGTCGATGCCGGATGCGATCCCCGCGCTCGTCGTGACGTTGTCTTCGGTGACGAACAAACGATCGTCGAGCACGCGCGCTCGTGGAAATCGTCGCGCAAGCTCAGTCGTGCGCGACCAGTGCGTCGTGCATTTGCGCTCGTCGAGCAATCCTGCTTCGCCGAGAACGAACGCACCGGTACATACCGACGCGATGTGCGCACCACCGCGCGCCGCTCGCGCAACCCAGCGCACGACGTTGCGATCGAGCTTTTCCGTCTTCGCGTAAGGCATTCCCGGCACGATCACCAGCGCATCGCCGGCGTCATTCGGCAATGGGTCAAGACCGGCCAGCGCCACACCATGATGCGTTTCGATGCGCTCGCGCGACGCGCAGACGCGCACGCGATACCGCGTACGCGTCCCGTTGGCTTCGTAGAACGCCTGCAGCGGCCCGGCCAGATCGAGAATCTCGACCTGCGGCAGGACGACGAAAATTACGTCGCGGATACGAGCAGCTCCTCTGCGACTTGATCGACGGTCATGATGCGCGCGAATCGTCCGCGCAGCACCGCTTCCGTACGCTCGATGATCGCATCCGTCGAAAGCGTTGCGATCGGAAACGTGGCCGTGGCTTCAGTGACGAAGTCGACGTCGTATCCGAGGTCGGCGCCGACGCGCGTCGTGGTCTCGCAGCATTGCTCGGTGGAGATGCCACAAACCACGATTTTGTTGATGTTTTTGGCCTGGAGGCGCTGATGCAGATCGGTGCTCGTGAACGCGTTGCGCGTGTTCTTCGTGAGCAGCGGATCGGACTCGCGTTTGTCGAGAAACTCCATCAGTCGCACCTCGGGATCGCCCACGCGAAAGCCCGGATCTTTGTCATTGTGCAGGATGAAGTAAATCGGCAGCGAAGCCTCACGAAATGTCGCGATCAGCTTCGTCACGTTCTCTTCGAATTGCGGATTGTTGCGCGACGCCCAGCGCGCGGGGCTGATCTTGAACGAGTCCTGAATGTCGACGACGAGAAGTGCGGTGCTCATGTTCGTATCTCCTTCGATGAGCATCGTAAGGAACGCGCTTGTCGTCATGCGGACGACGATGGGACAAATCCGGCCACGAGATTACAGCGGCCGGTCGCTCATCTCAAAATCGTCGAACTCGAATCCCGGTCCGACCGTGCATCCGACGAGCGTGTATGCGCCGAGTGGTCGTGCGGCCTGCCACTCGTTCGCGTGAATGACGTGCACGCGATGGTTCGCATCGAGCGTGATCGTGCGATCCGGTGTCAGCAGCTCGAGCGGATCACCTTCGTAGAAATGCCACACCTCATCGGACGACACGCGATGCCACGCGCTGTGCGTGCCCTCGACGAGCAGGAAGTAGATGGTGGTGAGCGCGCTGCGATCGGCGCCATCGCTGTGGCGCGTGACGCGTTGCACGGATTTGAAGATCTGCCGATACCACCCACCCTCGGGATGCGGCTGCAACCCGAGGGTGTCAATGAGGTGTTGAGCGCGAGGAGTCATGCGGTCGCACTACCGCCGCCTAACGGCAGCCGTACATGCCTCAGCGAAGCAACCAACGCGGCCGGCCGTGCCGGCCCGAGGGTGGCGATGAGGTGTTGAGCGCGTTCGATCACTACGACTTGAACATCGGCGGTTCCGGCGGAACCGGATGCACGTGTCCCGGATGACGCAGACGGCTGTGGCGGAATCCGTACAGGAAGTAAACGACCAACCATGCCGCGAGCCACCAGAAGAACCGCATCCACGATGTCGGAGGCAGATACCACGCGAGACCGACGCATGAGACCGCGCCCAAAATCGGCAGAATGAGTCCGCCCGGCACCTTGAACGGCCGTTCGCGATTCGGCTCCTTCACACGCAGGATGATGATGCCGACGCACACGAGGAAGAATGCGAACAGCGTCCCGATGTTCGTGAGGTCAACCATCTCCTCGAGGTTCGTGAACATCGCGGCAACGCCCACCACGAGACCGGTGATGATCGTCGAGACGTGCGGCGTGCCGTATTTCGGATGCACCTTCGCGAAGAGCTTCGGCAGCAAACCATCGCGCGACATCGCGAAGAAGATGCGCGGCTGACCGAGCTGGAAGACGAGGAGCACGGCCGTGTGTGCGATGACGGAACCAAGTGCGACGATGCCGATCATCCAGTTCGGCATCTGCACGTACTTCATTGCCAGTGCAAGAGGCTCGGCCTGCTCGGACGCGACAGCGCCATGCAGCGCCGGGTACGGAATCATGCCGGTGAAAACCGCCGCGACGATCGCGTAGATGATCGTGCAAACGATCAGTGATCCGATGATGCCGATCGGCATGTCGCGCTTCGGATTGCGTGCTTCTTCCGCGGTTGTCGACACCGCATCGAAGCCGATGTACGCGAAGAACACGACCGCCGCACCGGAGAAGATGCCGGTCATTCCGTTGGGTGCAAACGGCGTCCAGTTCGCGGGCTTCACGAACTTGAAGCTGACGATCACGAAGAAGGCCAGCACGATCAGCTTCAGACCGACCATCCAGAAGTTGAAGCTCGCGGATTCGCGAATGCCCCACACCAGCACGATCGTGATCGCGGCCACAATCGCCAGAGCGAGGATGTTGACGACAATCGGGAAACCGAAGATGTGCGGCGCGTTCGCAACGACGTCCGGCATCTTCGCGGCCGCGGTCTTGTAATCGACGGCGAGCCATGGAGGGAGTTTGATGTGGACTCCCTCCAGAAACGTATTCATGTAATTCGCCCACGAGATCGCGACGGCCACGTTGCCGATCGCGTACTCGATGATCAGATCCCAGCCGATGATCCACGCCACGAGCTCGCCGAGCGTGCCGTACGAATAGGTGTACGCCGATCCCGAGACCGGCACCATCGACGCGAACTCCGCGTAGCACAGCGCCGTGAAGCCGCACACGATTGCGGTAATCACGAACGACAACATCAACCCCGGACCTGCGCCCGGGCGATGCGCATCACCCGCGGCCGCGGTGCCGATCGTCGCGAAAATACCGGCGCCGATCACGGCCCCGATTCCCAGCGCGACGAGATTCCATGGACCCAGCGCTTTCTTGAGCTGATGCCCTTCTTCCTGCGTCTCAGCCACGAGGGCGTCGAGCGACTTCGTGCGGAACAACTGACCGATTTTCGACATGTGCGCGCATGATACGGCAGGTCTTGCGGTACGCTTTCGCCACACCATGAGCACCACCATTCAGACCTCCCGCTATCCCGACGTCCGCAATTACATCGGCGGCACGTTCGTCGACGCCGTCGATCGCCAGTACCTCGACGTGACGAATCCGACCGACGGCAGCGTCATCTCGCGCGTCCCGTTGTGCGGCGCACGCGAAGTCGACGCCGCGGTCGATGCCGCGCGCAAAGCATTTCCCGCGTGGAGCGGCATGCCGATCAAAGAGCGCGCGCAGGTCTTCTATCGATACAAAGCGCTGCTCGAGCAAAACATCGACGAGCTCGCGGCGCTCGTGAGCGAAGAGAACGGAAAGATCCGCGGCGAGGCGGAAGCGGAAGTGTTGAAGAGCGCGGAGCTGTGCGAGTTCGCATGCTCGCTGCCGCAGATCGTCGCCGGCGAAGTGCTCGAAGTCTCGCGCGGCGTCGAATGCCGCGTCGAGCGCTATCCCGTTGGCATCGTCGCATCGATCGCGCCGTTCAACTTCCCCAACATGGTTCCGAACTGGACGATCCCGAATGCGCTCGCACTCGGCAACTGCATGATCCTCAAGCCTTCGGAGCAGGTGCCGCTCAGCGCCGCGAAGATCGCGGAACTGTTGAAGGAAGCGGGACTTCCCGACGGTGTGCTGAACATCGTGCACGGCGGCATCGACACGGTCGAAGCGATCTGCGACAACCCGTTCATCGACGCGGTGAGTTTCGTCGGATCAACGCACGTCGCGAAGATCGTCTATCGCCGCGCCACGTCGAATCTCAAACGCGCGCTCGCGTTAGGCGGCGCGAAGAATCATCTGATCGTGATGCCGGACGCGGAGCCGGACATGACTTCGTCAAATGTCGTGGCGTCGATGTCGGGATGCGCGGGGCAACGTTGCATGGCCGCGTCAGTGTTGATGGCAGTCGGCAGCACGGATCACATCATCGAGCGCATGTCGGGCATCCTTCGCTCGATGGTCCCCGGCGTTCACCTCGGCCCCGTCATCAGTAAAGCGGCGAAAGAACGCATCGAACGCTACATCACCGAGGCGGAAGAAGGCGGCGCGAAAGTGCTCGTCGATGGACGCGGCTACACCGTCGCCGGAAAAGAAAACGGCTTCTACGTCGGCCCGACGCTGATCGACTACGTCACGCCCGACATGCGCATCGCGCAGGAAGAGGTGTTCGGGCCGGTGATGGTGATCATCCGGACGAAGGACGTGGAAGAGGCGCTGCGCGTGCAGCAGCGCTCACCGTACGG
>JBQCJC010000375.1:0-6131 GCA_051953135.1 Thermoanaerobaculia bacterium
AATTTTCAATTTTCAATTCCTCAGCCGCCGCCGAAAGGCATCAACACCATGGCTGAAACCGTCGTCCCTCGTCTCTCTCGCGGCCTTCGCGATCTTCTGCCCGATCAGATGCTCGCCCGCCAGCAGATGGTCGACACCATCAAAGGCGTTTACGAGTTGTACGGCTTCGTGCCGCTTTCCACTCCCGCCGTCGAGTTTCTCGATGTGCTCTCCGGCAGCGCGGGACAGGAAGCGCAATCGTCGATCTTCCGCGTCTCGAATCCGGAGAAGGAAGACCTCGGATTGCGCTTCGATCTCACCGTGCCGCTCGCGCGTGTGATCGCGCAGTATCCGGAGCTGCCGAAACCATTCCGCCGCTATCAGGTCGCGTCCGTGTGGCGCGCCGACAAGCCGGACAAAGGCCGCTATCGCGAGTTCACGCAATTCGATCTCGACTCCGTCGGTGTCGAAAGCGAAGTTGCGGATACCGAGATCATCGCGGGGATGTGCGACACGCTCTCGGCGTTAGGCGTGGGGCGGTATCTCGTGCGGTTCTCCTCGCGCGCGATGCTCAACCTGCTCCTCGCCTACGCGGAGATCTCGGACGAACAAGGTGTCGACGTTTTCCGCGTCCTCGACAAGCTCGACAAAGTCGGGATCGACAAGGTCAAGCTCGAGTTGATGGACGGCTACAAGGATGAATCGGGCGACATCATTCGTGGTGTCGGTCTTTCGCGAGCGCAGGTCGATAAGATCGAGCAGTTCCTTAACACGCGTGGCGATCGTCGCAGCGTAGTTGGTCAACTACGTGACCTTTTCGTGAATGTCGAAAATGCGCTGCCGCAGATCGACGTCGTCGAGCGGATCTCGAATCACCTCTACTCTCTCGGTTACGAAGACGATCGCGTCTCGCTCGATCTTTCCATCGCACGCGGCCTCGCGTACTACACCGGCCCGGTCTTCGAGGCGATTCTGCTCGACGCGCCGCAGTTCGGTTCCGTGTTCGGCGGCGGTCGTTACGACAATCTCGTGATGCGTTTCCTCGGTCAGCCGATCCCCGCGGTCGGTGCATCGATCGGCGTCGATCGTCTCCTCGCCGCGCTCACGCATCTCGGCAAGATCAAGGAGCGCATGTCCACCGCACGCGTGCTCGTCACGACCATGGACGCGTCGCTGCGCGAGGACTACATCGCCATGACGTGGGAACTGCGTCGTGCCGGCATTCCGACCGAGCTTTACCTCGGCAATGCGAAAGGTCCGGGTAAGCAACTCAAGTACGCCGATCAATACGACATCCCGCTCGCGATCCTCTACGGCACGAACGAAAAGGAACAGGGCTTCGTCACGGTGAAAGACATGGTTGCGGGACGCGAGCGCGCGAAGCCGGTCGCGGATCGCAAGGAGTACCTCGCACAACGCGCCGGTCAGGTGACGATTGCGCGCAACGAGTTAGTGGAAGGCATCACGAAGATGCTCGCGGAGATTGAATGACGACGATCGTTCTCGATGGAAACTCGCTGACGATCGAGCAACTCGCCGCGGTCGCACGCGATCGCGCGCGCGTCGAGTGTCATCCGTCGACGCGCGAGAAAGTGGCGCGCGCCGAAGCGCTGATCGCACGCGTCGTCGAAAACTATCGTGCGGCGTGGAACGAAGGAAAAGCAGTTCCGAGCGAGTACGGCGTCACGACGGGCTTCGGTGAGTTCAAGGACAAGCCGATCGCGCCGGCCGATCTCGAACAACTGCAGCGCAATCTTCTGCTGTCGCATTCGGTCGGCGTCGGCGACAACTCCGATCCCGACGATCTCTCGAATTACTTTCCCGCCGAAGTTGTGCGAGGCGCGCTCGTCACGCGGCTGAATGCATTTCTCAAAGGGCATTCAGGCGTGCGCGCGGTGCTCGTCGAAGTCGTCGAGGCGATGCTCAATCGCGGCGTGATTCCGCTCGTGCCGCTGCGTGGCTCGGTCGGCGCGAGTGGCGATCTCTGCCCGCTTTCGCATCTCTTCGCGACGCTGCTCGGCGCTGGTCGTTTCTATCTGCTCGACGATGCGACGCTGCGTCCCGCAACGGAATTGCCGTCGCTGCTCGGCTTCGATGCGGAGGCGATCAAGCCGTCGTTCCAGGAAGGTCTAGCCCTGGTCAACGGCGCGAATTTCTCCGCGGCGATGCTCGCGCTTGCAGTGTTCGACGTCGAGAAGCTCGTGAATGCGGCCGATGCCGCGGTGACGATGTCGCTCGAAGCGATGGTCGGTTGCACGCGCGCACTTGACGAGAAGATTCACATCGAGCGCGGCCACGAAGGTCAGATCGAGAGCGCCCGCCGCATGCGCGAGCAGGTACTGGGATCACGACTCGTGGAACGCGCGGGCGCGGTGCAGGACGCGTATTCGCTGCGTTGCGCGCCGCAGGTGCACGGCGCATCACGCGACACGTTGCGCTTCGTGCGACAAACGGCCGAGCGCGAGATCAACGCGGCGACGGACAATCCGCTGTTCTTCCCCGAGGATGATCAGCCGTTCGATTTGCAATTCCAGGCGAACTGGCCAGAGTGGTATCGCGGCGATCGTCGCTTCGCGTACTCCGCGGGTAATTTTCATGGCCAGCCGCTCGCACTCGCCGCGGATTTTCTGACGATCGCGGTTGCGGAGCTCGGCAACATCAGCGAGCGTCGCACGCAGTTGATGCTCGATGGTCATCACAATCGCGGCTTGCCCGCGAATCTCACGACGCGTCCCGGCGTGAACTCGGGGTTGATGATTCTGCAGTACACGGCCGCGTCGATCGTGAGTGAGAACAAGGTGCTCGCGCATCCGGCGTCCGTCGATTCGATTCCGACTGGCGCGAATTCCGAGGATCACGTGTCGATGTCGACGCACGCGGCGCGCAAACTGCGCAGCGTCATCGCCAACGTGCAGTCGATCCTCGGCATTGAGTTACTCGCCGCCGCACAAGCGGTCGAGTGGCGCGCGGTATTCAACTACGATCCGAATCAACCCGCGCCGCGATTGCTCGATCTCGAGAATTCCGAGGCGCAGGCAAAGCAGTTCGAAGACGCGGTGAAAGACAAAGCGCACAACATCGCCACGCAGTTGGGCAAAGGCACGCGCGAGTTGTATTTGAAAGTGCGCTCCGTCGCGCAACCGGTGCTGTACGACCGGCCGCTGGACGACGACATTCGCGCCGCACGCAAACTCGTGATGTAAACGAACGGCGGGCTCTCGCCCGCCGTTCACGCGTTGTATCGCGATTTTCCTTCGGCCAGCAGTGCGTTCCCCGCCTGCGTCAATCCGAGTCCCCAGAAGAACGCTGCGATGTAATCCGCCCAAGTGCCGTAGCTGCACTTGCCGTCGTACAGGGCAAGAAATGCGGTGGCGAGACTGACGACGCCGAGGACGAGGTAGCGACGTCGCCTCATGGACGCATCATGTTCCAGCAGCGCTTCGCGAGTCGCCTGCTCCCGTTGTTCAGCGGCTCTGGGATCGACATCCTGCGTGCTCTCCTCCGTCACAGTTGCGCGAATCGCCGCATCGAGTGCATCGCTGTATTGATCCGCGGTTCCAGTGATCGGAACTTCGTCGAGACGCGCCGCCTTCTCTGGATGTATCTCAAACTTCTTGAGCAATCGATGCAGCTTCTCGAGCCGATCCGAGTACTTCGTCACCTCGAGCCGCAATTCCTCGGGCGCCTTTGTCGAAACACTGGTGATGAGTCGCTGGATGAAATCTAGATCGAGGGCGACGCGCTCACGCGTCAGCGCGAGGCTCGGATCAATCCAAACGCTCTTCATCTCCTCCTGAATCGACAGCAATGCAATCGTCGCGTTTGTGCGTCCTTGTCCGCCACCCGCGCCGAAATACGCTTCGAACCCGTACGCGAGCCCGGCGCCGACGACAATCAACACCGCGAACAAAATCAGCGGTAAGCCCCACTCACCATACGGTCCGCGAATGCGCACGACCAGTGACGCGGACACCGCCGGCGCATCGTCCGCGATCAACTCCACCGTGGTCGCGTAATCGCCGGCGAATTTCGGCGGATCGATCGGAATCGTGATCGTCGTTGAATCACTCGGTGCGAGCGGCAACGACTTCGCGCTGCACGGCTCGATCACGATGCCTTTGCGTTCGACCGTCGCGGTTTTGTTGTCGCAGCCGAGCAGCCAGCGATGCTTGCGACCGGCGTCAGACATCTCGACGACGCCGACCTTCAACGTGCGAATCGGAACCGTGCCGTTGTTCGCGATTTTGATCGCGATTTGATGTGGTTCGCCGCAGCCGAGACAGATGTCGGATTGCGTCGGCGTCGCGGTGAAGCTGAGCGCGGGACGCGTGATCGTGATCGGAAACGTCGCGGGATCGGTCGTGCCTGGAGCGGTTAGAACAAGTGTCGCGGTCTCGGTGCCGCCGCGACGAAGGCGGTTCTCATCCGCGTGCACTTCGATGAGTATGGATGACGCGGGCATCGTTCGCGGATCCTGATCAGGAACGAAGCCGATGTCGCGTCCGGCGACGAGACCGCCGTTGCTGACCAGATACGCGCGCCACACGCCGGGCTTCGGCGTGGAGAAAAATGCTCGCACCTGCGCGGTATCGCCGCGCATCGCAACCGTGATGGTGGTAGGAACGACAAGCTTGATGCTTTGTTGCTGCGCGCGAGCGGATAGCGCAGCAATCGCCAGAACGACGACCAGCAGTCTTCGCATGAACAGGCCTCCCTCACTGCATGAGAGGGACGCCGGCGAACTTTTCCTGGCGGGAAATGGCGCGACGGCCCTGTTAGGCCGCCGCGCGCTTAGAAGTTACTCCTGCGGTTTCACGCCGAGATATCCGGCGGCCATCATCGACGTGTTCCACGTCTCGCCGGATTCGATCGACATCGACTTATCGAAAAGCTCTTCGGCTTTTTCCCGATCGCCCTTGAGCAGGTAATACGCGCCGAGCTCCGCAAGACCCTTATCGTCGTTCGGATTCTTCGCGAGTGATTTGTCGAACGCTTCGCGTGCCTTATCCCACTCGCCCGCTTCCCAGTACACGCGGCCGATGCGCCACCAGTCGGTCGGCTCGGGTTTCTTCGACGTCACTTCATCGAAGATTGCCTGACCTTCCGCTTTCATCCCGCCGAGGTAATAAACGCGGGCGACGCCGATACGCTCCCAGCTTCCCTTACCCGCCTGCTTACGTGCGAGCTCGAGAAGATTCTGAGCCGCTTCCTTCTTCGATTTTCCGCGATAAATCGTGCTGCCGTCGAATTTCTTCGCGGCCACCGCGCCGACGCTGATGCCCAGCGCGAAGATGACCGACATTACCACTGCTGATTTCGTCTTCATTGTCCTTGTCTCCGTGAACCCGTGATTGAACGGCTCACAGGGTACTTCATCGCTGGAACGCGTAGCTCACCTTGGCGAAAAACTGTCTGTTACTGGGCTCAAACTCTCCGTCTTCATTCAGTACTTCCTGGAGATCGCTGTAACCGACGTAAAACACCGTCTGCCAATTGAGCTTGTACGCGAACAGCGCCTGCGATGAGAGATCGCCACTGTGCTGATCGACAATCACATCGCCATAGAGAGGTTGATCGCGATTCGTGCGCGTGTTCTGAATGATTGCGCGAATGAACATGCGCGAGTTAAACGTATACGTCGCGCGCAGGCGCTCCACTTGCGACGTAAAGAGCCGGTCGTGATCGACATTTAACCAGCGCATGCTTCCCGTCAGGCTCAACGTGAGGTGCTCGGTCGGAACGAGCTGCGCATTCGCGCTAAGATTCGCGCCGCGGCCGAGGCGATTATTCGCGAAATCGACCTCCTCGCCGACCCAGCCGTTCGTGCTGATGAATTTCAGGAACTTATTGACCGCGAATTGCAATTGATACTGAATGCGATTGCGATCGAACACTTCTCCGTCAGTGGCGACGGATTCCTTCGAAACCCACAGACGCGTAAACGAACGCCATTTACCATCGGCGCCGAATCCAACCGCGTTGTAGCGGTACAGAAGATCGCCGTCATCCTGCGTCTGTTGATATTCGTTTTCACTGAACGCGCGGATACGGCTGAAGAAACCGGTAGGACGCCACGTCTTGCCTGCTTCGGCATACGCACCCCGCCAGCCGACCTGCGGAACGAATCCATTATCCGCGCGGAAATTGTCGGA
>JBQCJC010000376.1:0-3961 GCA_051953135.1 Thermoanaerobaculia bacterium
CGGGACGCGTGGTGTTAAAGAACGTCAGTGGAGCGGCGGGCTCTTTTCCCGCCGAGTCGGACACTTACGGCGGGCTGAGAGCCCGCCGCTCCACTACATCGACGTCAAACCGAAATACGTCGAGAGCGCGCGTGCGATCACGAGTGGCCACACACGCCGCCATCGCCAGTACACCGCGGCGAGGATGATGCCGAGGGGCAGGATCGTCAGCGCGACGATCGGTCCCTGCCAGAGATGACAGATGAATCGCACGGCGGTGCTGAACGTGATCGCGAATGCGGCGCCGTTCTTCTCCGTCGCGCGAATGTTGTACGCGACTTCGAATGTCTCTTCGAACAACGGATCGATGAGGATCAGCGCCACAAGCGCGAGTTTCGAAACATGCGTCACGACCTCGGTACCGTCCGCGGGATCGACTCCTGTGATCGCGACGAACGCCTGATACAAACCGGCGATCGCGACATTCGCAACGATCATCAACACGACGCCCGCGATCGTCAGCGGCATCGTGATGCGCATGCCGAGGTCCGCGAGTTTCCAGCCGCGCGCGCGAAGGATGAGCGCGGCGAGCGTTCCGCAAATCACATCGATTGCGACGATGGTCCAGATTCCGCGATCGTCGAACGTGACGATCGTCTGCCGCGCGAGCATTCCGCGCACGCTGAGCGCAACCAGCGGCCCGAAGCAGAGGACGTTGATGAGAATCCACTCGGCACGCGGCGAGAGTCGCTTGAGCATCGAGCGGGCAGTGTATGTGTATGGAGTGATTTCCGAGGAATGAAGGGTAAAAATTGCCGGTTTCATAATGTGAGTCGCTCGGACTCAATGTGAGGCAAACCATGAATTTCAATAAGCTTACGGTCAAGGCTCAGGAAGCGATCGCGGAAGCGCAGAATCTTGCGCGTGGTGCCGGGAACCCGGAGCTCACGCCCGAGCATCTGCTGCTGGCGCTGGTTCGCCAGGACGGCGGGATCGTCGCGCCGATCCTCAACAAGCTCGGTGTCGTGCCCGGAACGGTCGAAGCCGAAGCCGCGGCGGAAGTGTCGAAGTTCTCGAAAGTCGGCGGCGCCTCCGCCGAGCCCGGTGTTTCGAGCTCGCTGCGCAAAGTGTTCGACAAGGCATTCGAGTCAGCGACGTCGTTCAACGACGAATACGTTTCGACGGAGCACTTCCTCATCGCGATCACCGAGGTGAAGGAGTCGACGGCCGCGAACGTGCTGCGGCGTCACGGAATCGTGCGCGATGCGGTGCTGAAGGCATTGCAGTCGGTGCGCGGCACACAGCGCGTGACCGATCAGAATCCCGAGGATAAGTATCAGGCGCTCGAACGATACGCGCGCGATCTCACGGCGCTCGCGCGTCGCGGCAAACTCGATCCCGTCATCGGACGCGACGAAGAGATTCGCCGCGTGATTCAGGTGCTCTCGCGCCGCACGAAAAACAATCCGGTGCTCATCGGCGAGCCGGGTGTCGGCAAGACCGCGATCGTTGAAGGACTCGCGCGTCGCGTGGTTGCGGGCGATGTGCCCGAAGGTCTCAAGAACAAGCGCGTCATCTCTCTCGACCTCGGCGCATTGATCGCCGGTGCAAAGTATCGCGGCGAATTCGAAGATCGTTTGAAAGCGGTCATCAAGGAAGTCGAAGAGAGCGAAGGCGAAGTCATTCTCTTCATCGACGAGTTGCACACGCTCGTTGGTGCAGGCGCCGCGGAAGGTGCGATGGACGCGTCGAACATGCTCAAGCCCGCGCTCGCACGGGGTGAGTTGCGTGCGATCGGCGCGACGACGCTCAACGAGTACCAGAAGCACATCGAGAAGGACGCTGCGCTCGAGCGCCGTTTCCAGCCCGTGTACGTTGGTGAGCCGACGGTCGAGGACACGATCGCGATTCTTCGCGGATTGAAGGAGCGCTACGAAGTCCACCACAAGGTCACGATTCAGGACTCGACGATCGTCGCCGCGGCCACGCTGTCGAATCGCTACATCACCGATCGTTTCCTTCCGGACAAAGCGATCGATCTCATCGATGAAGCAGCTTCGCGTCTGCGCATCGAGCTCACGTCGATGCCGCAGGAGATTGATGAGCTGACGCGCCGTCTCACGCAGTTGCAGATCGAAGAACAGGCGCTGCAGAAGGAGCACGACAATCCCGCGACGAAGACGCGTCTCGATGGCGTGCGCTCGCAGATCGCGGAGTTGCAGGAAAGCATCAGCGGTCTCAAGGCGCAGTGGGAAAGCGAGAAGGGCGTCATCAATCAGATCAACGATCTGAAGAAGAAGCTCGATGAAGTGCGCGAACAGGCGAATCGTCTCGAGCGTGAAGGCGATCTCAATCGCGTCGCGGAGTTGCGCTACGGACAGATTCCGCAGATGCAGCGCGACATCGATGCGCTGAATCAGAAGCTCGCCGAGATGCAGCAGGGCGGCGCGCTGCTGCGCGAGGAAGTGACGGACGAGGACATCGCGGAGATCGTGTCGAAGTGGACCGGCGTGCCGGTCACGAAGATGCTCGAGTCCGAGATGTAGAAGCTCGTGCGCATGGAAGACAACCTGCGCAAGCGCGTGATCGGTCAGGAGGAAGCGGTACACGCGGTGGCGAATGCGGTGCGTCGTTCACGCGCGGGGCTGAAGGATCCGAATCGTCCGATCGGCTCGTTCATCTTCATGGGACCGACGGGCGTTGGTAAGACCGAGCTTGCGCGCGCACTCGCGGAGTTCCTGTTCGACGATGAGAACTCGATGGTGCGCATCGACATGTCGGAGTACGGCGAGCGTCATGCGGTCGCGCGTCTCATCGGCGCGCCTCCGGGATACGTCGGTTACGAAGAGGGCGGTCAGCTCACGGAAGCGATTCGCCGTCGTCCGTACGCGGTGGTGCTGTTCGACGAGATCGAGAAGGCGCATCCCGAAGTGTTCAACGTGTTCCTGCAGATTCTCGACGATGGTCGTCTCACGGATTCAAAGGGCCGCGTTGTCGATTTCAAGAACACCGTGATCATCATGACGTCGAACGTCGGCTCGCAGTACATCCACGAGTTCTCGAAGAACGAGCTCGATGAGGAGCAGATGCGCAGAGCCGTCGAGGCGGAGCTGCATCAGCGCTTCCGTCCGGAGTTCCTGAATCGCATCGACGACGTCATCGTCTTCCACTCGCTCGATCTCGCGGAGATCAAGCAGATCATCGGCATTCAGCTCAAGCGTTTGTCGAAGCTGATCGAAGATCGCGGGCTGTCGATCGAGATCAGCGACGGTGCGAAGGAGATTCTCGCGAAGGAAGGATTCGATCCGGCGTTTGGTGCGCGACCACTCAAGCGCGCGCTGCAGCGACTGATCATCGATCCACTCGCGATCCGTCTGCTCGAAGGGCAGTTCAAGCCCGGCGATACGGTGTTCGTGAATGCAGGCGCGGATGGGAAGGTGGCGTTGTCGCTGGAACCGGAAGCGGTGAGCGTGAATTAAAGTGGAGCGGCGGGCTCTCAGCCCGCCGAATGGTTGATGACCGGCGGGCTAAGAGCCCGCCGCTCCACCTATTCAAATTGGTACAAACGGATCGAACGCCCCACGCGTTCGTACTCCTTCGAGCCGAACGTCTGATCCACCCACGTTGCGATCTCGGGACTGATGCCGCGTCCGAACGCGAGGTTGTATTCGCTCACCGCGACCCATCCGTGCATCGGCTTGAACACTTCGAGATCTTTGCGATTCGGCAGGCCGAGGCGATCGATATCGGAGATGCTGGCGATCGACGTCGTGATTGAGTCGATGTGCTTCTCGCGCGCGACGTCCCGTAAACGCAACACGTCCTGACCCCAGTCGATGTTGCTGTCATTGAGGATCGTCCACGGCTCACGGCCCGCGGCTTCGTTGAAGTACGCGAAGCCGTCGGGATGCGTGAGCAGCGATGCGCCCCACTGCCATGCGAGCAGCCGGGGGGGGGCCCATCCCCAAACACCCCCCCCCAG